>JAKLHX010000015.1 GCA_022709925.1 Candidatus Margulisiibacteriota bacterium | reverse complement strand
ACCTTAAGACGGCCGATTTAAAGAAGTTAAAAGCCTCGACGTTCTCCATTTCACCGAGATGCTGGGAGAGGACCGCCCTTTTACCCCTGGAAAGCCCGACAACATTGCTCATCTGTCCGCCAACCCCCAAGATCTCCGGCATCTGCTCGTCCGCCATCCTTATAGGATCCGGAACATAGCCTCTCGAACGCCTTATCATAAGGACCTTGTTCTTTAATACTCTTACTATCGAATCATCCGAACGATTCACGATCTTCCTGTCGTGGACCAAAAAGAAATCAGCAATGCCTTTAAGCTGAGAAACGACTTTGTCATCGTCCTTTATTATAGGGTCTCCTGTCTTGTTTGCCGAAGTCATGACAAGTCCGATGAAATTGTCTTTTATAAGCAGATAGTGTACCGGGACATAAGGCAACATCGCGCCGATATTGTTGTTGTTATGGGAGATCAGGTCCGAAAGCAGCATCCCCTTGCGTTTTTTCAAGATAACTATCGGACGGGCCGAAGACTGCAGAAGTTCTGATTCTTTATCGTTCACCTTTGCAAACGACTTTATTTCTTTAAGGCTGTAAGACATTATAGCCAGGGGCTTATCCGGCTTGTTCTTTCTTTTTCTGAGTTCCGCTATCGCGGCCGAATTTGATGCGTCGCAGGCAAGATGATATCCGCCAAGCCCTTTTATCGCGACGATCCTTCCCTCTTTTAGGTGCTGGACCGCTTTTAATATCGGGTCGAGCGTTTCTATCCTTTTTCCGTTCTGGTCGAGAAGAAAGATGTGCGGACCGCAATCCTCACACGCATTGGGTTCGGCATGGAACCTTCTGTTATCGGAATCCGAATATTCATACTCGCATAGGCTGCACATATGGAAAGAAGCCATGCTGGTCTTTGCCCTATCATAAGGGACATCCTTGATTATAGAAAATCTGGGGCCGCAAACAGTGCAGTTTATAAAAGGATATCCGAACCTCCGATCCCTTGGATTAAAAAGCTCTTTTTCGCATTCTTTGCATGTCCCAATATCCGGAGGGATCAATACGGTCTTTTTCCCGCTTTGAGCCGAAGGCAGTATCCTGAAGCTCATATACCCTATTGCCGGCAGCTGCATCGATTCGACCCTTAACACCTTGGCGTTGGACGGTTGTTTTGATTTGATGAGCTCTAAAAACTTGTCAATCTGCGAATTATGCCCTTCGACTTCGACTATCACCCCTTCCGGAGCGTTGAGGACAACACCAAAAAGGCCCAGTTTTTTGGCAATATTGTATATTGTCGGCCTAAATCCGACCCCTTGGACCCTTCCTTTGAATACAAACCTTTTTCTTGTTAAAACGTCCACAAAAATACAGCCTCTTTCTTAAATATGCTCTGGGGCTTTAAAATGATGCTCAGTTGAGGGTTTTTATAAAACCTTTTACACTATAAATTCTATCAAATTCCGGGCTAAATGTCAATATGGGTTTTTTGGCTTATTTACGGCTTAATTTCGGCGTTTTTTTATCAAAAAGAGTAGCTGTATCCGAGCATGGCTTCAACGCCTTTTATTGCGGCTTCATCGGCCTGGTATTTTATCCCCGTATATGCGAGTTCTCCGTATATAGAAGTGTTGTCTTGTATAAGATATTTGCTCCCAAAATACGCGTGAGCACCCCAAGCCCCTGCCCCTCTGCTGCTGCTCACCTTAAAAGGGTAGATCAATCCGCCTCCTACATATATATTTAACGGTGAGTTGAACGTCTTTACCGTACCCAATGAATATATTGCATCGAGATTGACGGTGGCTATCTTTAATTTGCTGTTCGGAACAGCCGAAGCTCCTGTAAGGTACCCGAAACTTCCCCTGAGAGCCGCTCCCGGGACAATAGAGTCTAATTTATAAGACACATCGCCGACTGCTCCTGTCAATCCGGCACTGGCCCCGGCTTTTATTCCTACGGTCAGGCCTGCATCTGTCTTATTGGTCGATGATGGCGCTTCTCCGGAACCGAACTTAAAAGGGACAGGTTTTTGATTGGACCTTCCCAAAGGAACGGAAATATTCGGTGCCTGGTTACCAAAAGAAACCGATGTTTTTGGCTTTTTTTCGGTTTTTTTTACGGGTTTGTCGGAAATAGCCGCAAAAGAGGACTGGAACATTATCATGGCCGCCGATAATATTAGGATGTTTGTTTCTATCTTCTTCATATATGCCACTAAAGTCTATCACTTAGTCCGATTTTAAGTCAATTACTGGCCTCAAATCCCGATCTTTTTCTGCGCAAGCGGTGAAAAGTCACCGCAAATCTATGGACCTCATCCCTCAAGCTTCTCAACAGTAGCAAAGCCGCCGAATCCATCGGCAAAATAATAGGAAGCCGCTCTTTGTCCGTATATATCTCTTCGTTCTTTTTAGCAAGGCTGATAACGGGAACCGCGGCAGCGTTTACATCTTTGATAGCGCTGACAGCTGCCCCAAGCTGGCCTTTTCCTCCGTCTATAACGATCAGGTCCGGCAAAGGAAGTTTCTTGCTGAGGCTTCTACCGTATCTTCTAAACACTGTTTCATATATTGCGGCGGTATCGTTTGGCAGATCCTTTGTTCTTATCTTAAATCTTCTGTAATGCTCTTTATAAGGCCTCCCTTTGTAAAAAACCGCCATAGCACCGACGGTTTCGCTATGCCCTGTATTAGATATATCAAAAGCCTCTATCCTTAAAGGGAGATCGGACAATCCGAGCCTGTTTTTCAGGTCTTCCAAAGCTTTCATGTCGTTTTTGGACGAAGCTGCAGGCAGAGATCTTCCGACAAAGGATCTTTCTATCCTATATATTTTATCTCTTATGCCCGCCGCTAGCTCAAAATTTTCATCCATGCTGGCTTTGTTCATTTTTTCTTTGAGGTTATCAAGAAAAGGTTCTACGCCCTTATCAAAAAACTCTATGACGGAGCGGGTCTTTTCGCGGTATTTCGCGCGGGATATCTTTCCGGAACACGGGGAAGAGCATCTTTTCATGTAATAGTTGAGGCACGGCTGTCGCCTTTTTTTAAACACCTTTGAAGAGCATGCCCTCAAAGAAAATATCTTGGAGACCAGCCCCATTATCTGCCTGGCAGTCCCTCCGAGAAAAGGCCCAAAGTATTTTGCACCGTCCTTTTCGGTCTTTCTGACCAATGCAAGGCGCGGATAATCTTCTTTTGGATCGAGCTTTAAATAAGGATACTGCTTGTCGTCCCTCATCGAGACGTTGTACTTTGGCTTGTATTTCTTTATCAGCTTTGCTTCCAGTATAAGAGCGGAAAGTTCTCCGTTCGTGAGGACATAGTCGATATCGCGTATCTTTTCGGAGAGCTTGGACCTAAGATGAGAAGCGACCCTTTTTTTTATGGAGTTGGATTTGCCTACGTAGACTATCCGTCCGTTGCCATCTTTTAAAAGATACACACCGTAAGCATCCGGCAGAGAGCCTGATTTTTTATAGATGTCAGCCACGAGCACGCCTTAATTTGACGGGACTACCTGCACAGTGATCTTTGCCTCTACGCCAGAAAACATCTTAACAGATACAGGGTATTCTCCGAGAGCTTTTATATGTTCGCTCAGGACTATTTTTTTTCTGTCAACATCCACACCGTAAGCGGCCTTTATGGCCCCGGCGATATCAACGGTGGACACGGAACCGAAAAGCTTGCCTTCTTCACCGACATCAACTTTGATCTCAAGGGCCTTGCCTTCAAGTTTCTTTGCTGTTTCCCTGAAGACCGCTTTTTTCTCTTCAAGTTTTTTGGCTATGTTCTTCTTGTTCCTCTCCAGTGCCGCGATCGCGGAAGGCGTTGCAACAATGGCGGATCTTTTCGGCAAAAGATAGTTGCGAGCAAACCCTTCCGATACCTCTACAAGCTCATTTTCTTCCCCGAGATTAAGAATGTCCTTTAACAGAATTACTTTCATTTGTTTACTCCGCAGTATAAGGCACGAAACCTATCTGCCTTGCTCTCTTTATTTGTTTTGCGAGCGCTCTTTGATGTTTTGCGCAGCAGCCTGAAGAGCGTTCGGTCATTATCTTGCCGCGCTCGGTGATGAACTTCTTCATCATGTCTATGTTCCTGTAGTCGGGAAGGTTCTTGTTCGCACAAAAATAGCATACTTTTTTGCGCCTTTTTTTCGCATCCGGGCGTCCGTCCCTTCTCGGCCCTCTTCTGTCATCCCTATAATTTCTTCTTTGTCCTTCTGCGCACATTAAAATGGTACCTCCTGATCTCCTGTATTTTTTTCTGCCGGCGGTTCCGATTTTGTCGAATCGGATTTACGCCCCAACATCTGCATATTGTCCGCGATCACTTCCGCGAACACTTTCTGCTGCCCGTCCTTTTCGTATTTCCTTATTTGAAGAGCCCCTTCGATCGCGACCGGCTGGCCTTTCTTCAAATAAGTCTTGCATATTTCGGCAAGCTTTCTCCAGGCGACTATATTTATAAAATCAACTTCGTTTGCCGGGTCGGCCGCCTGCTTGGCCCCGATCCTGTTCACGGCTATCGCAAATCTAGCTACGGCTATCCCTGAAGTCGTGTATCTTACTTCCGGGTCCCTTGTCAAATTCCCTATAAGAAAAGCTTTGTTATACATTCAGAAAGGAAGATCCTCTCCTAAAAAACTGTCGTCGTTCGCCGCCGACGGAGCGGGCTTTTCTTCTACTGCTTCTTCTGCGGGCTGCGGAGCCTTTGAACTCTTTTTCTTTTCCATAAGGACGATATTGTTAGCCACTATCTCGGTCACATATCGCCTGCCGCCGTCTTTAGTATCAAAAGACCTGTTCTGGATCCTGCCTTCAACAAGCGCGGTCTGCCCCTTTGACAGATTGTCGGAAGCATATTCCGCCAAGTTGCGCCAAGCAACGATATCGATAATGTCCGCTTCTTTAGGCGCCCCGCCGTACCTGTTCCTGTCAACGGAAAGCTGGAATCTGCTCATTGGGACAGCATCCATTGTGGTTCTTATCTCTGGGTTAGACACGAGGCGTCCGACAAGGATTATCTTATTCAGGCTTGCCAATTAACATCTCCGGATTTATTTCGACAGCGCTTTCGGTCTCTTTTTCTTCTGCTGCCTTAGGTTCCTCTGGCAATCTGGTCAATATATGGCGCATTATATCTTCGTTCACCCTGATCAGAGAGGTTATCTCGTCCGGCAAAGAAGTTGGACCTTCAAAACTCACCTCGCAGAAAAGGCCTTCCTTGAAAGTCTTGAACTTTCTCATGAGGGTCGCCATTTTCCTTAGCCCCAATTTAGAGCTTTTTATGACCGTGCCGCCTGAAGAAGAGATCTTCTTGTCGATCTTTTCCAGGAACGGGTCTACCTGGGAATCCGTCAGATTTGGCTTGAACACGCACACCAACACATATTTTTCGCTCATTATGTTTTGATTATACCAAAAACGGCTTAGACTTACAAGCTCGGAAGAGCGTTCTTAAAGTTTCAGGAGGACGATGCGCGAACTGCGCTCATATTCCTCAAGCTTCATCCTTGTTTCCTTGGCATTCCTGGAAAGTTCGGGTATAAGGATGTACTCAAGGGCATTGACCCTGCGGCGCGTCTCTATTATCTGTTTGGCCAGGAGCCTTACGGCCTTATCCCGGGAAGCCATTTTCACAAGATCAGGAAGTATCTCGGTAAACCCTTTTACAGCCTCAAAAAGCTCCGTGCTCCTGCCCGCTGTAACTAGCGGAGGCCTCACATCGGCCTCCAGAAGGTAGTTTGGGATGACCACCCCCATTATATTCTTTGAATCCGTCTTTATTGTCAGTTCAGGGGCTTCTTTCGCTGCAGGGGTCAGTTCATGAGGCAGGGAAAGTGCGCTTGCCGCAGAAGAACTTAAGAATATCCCGCTGAGCTTGGGGCTTATCCTGTCATACAGTTCTACATATTCCTTTTTCGTCGACAAAAATCTCTGGACCAAGCCGTCCAACTTGTCCTTAAGAAGCTTGTGCCCCCGCCTGGCCAGCTCCAGCCGGCGCTTCAGCAGGAGCAGCTGCATTCTTGTAGCGCTAACTTTTATTTTCATATTTCTCTATTAACTCGGACTTGATCCTTTTAAGCTCTTCTCTCGGAAGGATCCTCAGGAGCCTCCATGAAAGGTCCAGGGTTTCTTCGATGGTCCTGGCCTCGTTCTCGCTTTGTCCTATGAAATCCGATTCGAACGCCCCCGCAAACTCCAGATATTTTCTGTCGGTTTCCGAGAGCGCTGCTTCCCCGAGGATCACGACAAGCTCTCGGACCTCGCGGCCTCTTGAATAAGAAGCAAAAAGCTGGTTCGCAATAGAAGCATGATCATCCCTGGTGCGGCCTTCGCCTATCGCTTTATCCCTGAGGCGCGAAAGTGACGGGAGCGGATCTATAGGAGGATATATGCCTTTTCGTTCAAGCTCCCTGCTGAGTATTATTTGGCCTTCCGTAATATATCCGGTAAGGTCCGGGATGGGATGCGTCTTGTCATCATCAGGCATAGTAAGTATCGGAATAAGCGTTATGGAGCCCGGCTGGTCCTTTATGCGGCCGGCACGCTCATATAATGTGGCGAGGTCCGTATATAAATACCCCGGATATCCGCGCCTTCCGGGGACCTCTCTTCGGGCGGCAGAAACTTCCCTTAGGCTCTCGCAGTAATTTGTCATGTCGGTCAATATGACCAGCACATGCATCCCTTCTTCAAAAGCAAGATATTCGGCCGCGGTAAGAGCAAGCCTTGGCGTTGCGATCCTTTCGATAGCCGGATCCGAGGCCAGGTTTATGTATAGCACGGAGTTCTCTATGGCCCCGGTCCGCCTGAACCCGGAAATAAAGAATTCGGCTTCTTCATAAGTTATGCCCATGGCTCCGAACACTACCGCAAAAGACTCCTCTTTGCCGCGAACCTTGGCCTGATGGGCTATTTGAGCCGCAAGCCTTGAATGAGGAAGTCCAGAGGCAGAAAAGATAGGCAATTTCTGCCCGCGAGAAAGAGTGTTCAATCCGTCTATTGTCGAGATGCCGGTCTGAATAAAATCGTTCGGGTAGTCCCTTGCATAAGGATTTATAGGAAGCCCGTTCACGTCCAGCCTTTTTGTCGGAATAAGTTCCGGGGCGCCGTCAAGAGGATGTCCCAATCCTGAAAATATCCGTCCCGTCATATCCGGGGAAACGGACAGCTCCAGTGATCGGCCCTTAAAAGCAAGGCTAACCGTTTTTATATCGAGCCCTTCGGTCCCTTCAAAAACTTGCACCAGCGCCTTATCGGCACTGATCTCGAGGACCTTCCCCAGCCTTGTATCTCCGGACTTTAGTTTTATCTCTACAAGTTCGTCATACGAGACCCCGGAAACCCCTTCTACAAGCATTAGCGGCCCGGTGATCTCCGATATTTTTATCCTATTCATGTCGCCCTCCGCTTCTAAGAGCGCCGATCAGGCTTGCCGCCAGACCGGGAAGCTCTGCTACCGAGGCATCGTCCAAGAACCTTGCTTTCGCTATCTTTTCCACTATGCTGCTGCTTTTTATAAGCTCCAGGTCGACCCCGTCTTCAATAGCGATTGAAGCCCGAACGAAAAATTCTTTTATGGCTTTTAGCATATGGTACTGCTTCTTAAGGGAAGAATATTGGTCCACGGGATCGAAAGCGCTTTGATAAAGAAAATCCTCTCTTATCATTTTTGAAGCAAAAAGGACCAGTTGTTCTTTCGGGGAAATGGACTCTACCCCGACAAGACGGACGATCTCTTCGAGCTCGGCCTCCTGCGCCAGCAATTTCAGCGACTCTTCCCTGACCTCATCTATGTCCTCCGCTACTTCCTTTCTTAAATAAGGGGAAAGGTTCGCGAGATAGAGAGAATAAGACCTGAGCCAGTTTATTGACGGGAAATGCCTTTTGTGCGCAAGCGCTTCGTCAAGCGCCCAAAAAACTTTTGTGACACGCAGTGTATTTTGCACTACCGGCTCCGAAAGGTCGCCTCCCGGGGGAGAGACCGAGCCGATTATAGTAAGAGACCCTTCTCTTTCCGGCTTTCCCTCGCACTTCCCGCATCCTGAACGCTCATAGAAATCGGCGAGACGGGACCCGAGATACGCAGGATAGCCTTCTTCTCCCGGCATTTCCTCAAGACGCCCGGACATTTCCCTCAAAGCCTCGGCCCAACGTGAAGTGGAATCAGCCATCATCGCAACGTTATATCCCATATCCCTGAAATACTCCGCTATCGCGGCGCCGGTATAAACGGAAGCTTCTCTGGCGGCTATCGGCATGTTCGAAGTATTCGCTATAAGTATTGTTTTTTCGAGCAACGGCCTTCCGCTTTTCGGGTCTTTCAGTTCGGGGAATTCTTTAAGCACGTCCGTCATCTCGTTCCCGCGCTCTCCGCATCCCACAAAAACAATGAGGTCCGCATCCGACCATTTTGCCATCTGGTGCTGTATGACCGTTTTCCCTGCACCGAAAGGCCCGGGGACACAGGCGGCTCCGCCTTTGGCTATAGGGAAAAAAGAATCTATGATCCTCTGGCCTGTTACGAGAGGAACCGCCGACGGATTTTTCTCCTTAATAGCGCGGCGTTTTCTTACCGGCCATTTTTGAAGCATGGAAAGTTTTTTTCCGCCGACCACGGCAATGGTCTCCTCGATCGTGAACGCTCCTGGATTTATCGACTCAACCTTCCCGCTTATTCCGGACGGCACCATTATTTTGTGTAATATCAGCGGGGTTTCCTGGACGGACCCTATTATATCCCCGGGACCTACATGATCGCCCTCTTTTACGGAAGGAACAAAAGACCATTTCTTATCCCGCGCAACAGCCGGAACATCGATACCTCTGGCGATAAAAAAACCGGAGGCCTTCATTATGTCTTTAAGCGGCCTTTGTATCCCGTCGAATATCGCGCCAACCATCCCGGGCGCCAGCTCTACAGAGAGAGGGCTTCCAGTATTCACTGCTTCATCCCCGACCTTTAGTCCCGACGTTTCTTCATATACCTGAACGGAAGCAAGATCGCCGCGCAGTTCTACGACCTCTCCTATAAGGCGTTTCTTGCCCAGCCTGATGAGGTCCCCTTTTCTGGCCCCTTCGACTTCGGCTACGACCAATGGCCCCGCAACTTTCTTTATCATTTTTATACCGCTCCTGTCGCTTTCTTTGTTAGTTCTTTTAGGTTCTCCCTGAAAAATCCTCGAACACTCCTAAAGTCAGGGACACAAATGAGATTGGCCCCGTTTTCTTCGGCCTTTCTCATAACATCAGTATTGGCTTCGGCTACGCTTTCGAGCACGAACGCCATCGAATACCGCTTATCATTAGAGATCTCCTCGACGGCCGCGGAAAATTTCGCTTCGGAATCCACGGGAAACAATTTTATCCCGCTAAAAGCGAGCGGAGCTATAATGTCCTTTTCCCCTATCAAGGCTATTTTAGACATAAGAAAGACGAAGCCTCCTTTTTATGTCCTCGACCGGCATGTTCAGCTTTTTTGCCGTTAATATCAGCCGAAGGTTTTTTATTTCGGTCTCCCTGGCAACAAAAAAACCTATTACGGGATCTATACCGAAAGACTTGTATTTGGCCGGACGGACCGTTTCAACAAGACAGTCATCCGCTTCTTTCTCTAGACCGGCAAGGCTCCCGTACTTTTTATAGCTTTCGATCCCTCTGGCGACAGCGGCACGAAAAGCCCCGTATCCGGTATTCGCAAGCACGGCATCCGGGCTTTTGAGATTGCCCAGAAGAGCGGTCTTGATCCCTAAAAATAAGGAGTATGCCCCTGCATATTTCCTGAAAATGGCGCTCTCGGATCTTTCGGCCGTTTTCGACAGCAACATGGAATACTCCGCGGCGGCGATTCTCTTAACAAATTTTTGCTTCATGGCCATTATTGCCGGTTCCGAAGGACAAAGTTCTCCAAGAAGAGAGAGGGTCTTTGAAGTTTCCATGTCTAGAAGCCTTGAAAAATCGAACGGGCTTTCTATGCGGCTTATCGTCTCGCCATAGCCGCGGTTCTCCGCAAGCACGGAAAACGAGCTTTCAAAATCTTTTGACTCCGCCATCATTAAAAGGCCGGGGTCTCCGATCAAATACGCTTCCATCGACCTTATCCTGCCTATTGCATACGCCAGCTTAACCATACAATATCCTCGCGACCTCTATCTCTTTTTCTTCTCTTTCTTTTTCCGGCAAAGCAGAAAGCACGGAATCCAGTATCTTTCGTTTTTCTTCCAGTATCCGTTTTTTTGCTTCCAACCTGGCCGGAACTACTATCCCGCGGGCTTCTTCTTCGGAAAGTTTTTTGCCCCGGACTAAAAATTCCTCTTTTATCTCAGCGGCTTTTTTTAAGGCTTCTTCAAGGATCTTGGCGACTGCCCGATCGGCCGCCTTGTTTATTTCGCGGGCTTTTTCTTCGGCCTCGGAGATTATTTTTTCTTCTATCTCTTTTATGCCCATTTTTTAGATCTTTATGCTCGAAACCAGGATGATAGTAGCCAAAAGACCCAATACCGCATAGGTCTCGACCATCGCAGGAAGGATTATGGCTTTTCCCATCTCTTCCGGACGCTTGGCTATCAACAATATCCCGGCTACCGATGCGCGGCCTTGGTAATAGCCCGAAACAAGCGCCGCAACGCCAAGCGGCAAAGCGGCAAAAAAGAGCTGCAGGCCGACGGAAAATGGAACAGGCATACCGCCGCCCAAAAGATTGATCTTCATCATTATGTAGAAAGCCCCTAGAAATCCGTAGAACCCCTGGGTCCCCGGGAGCGCAAGCATGACCAGAACACGCCCGAATTTTTCAGGGTCTTCGGTAATGACCCCTCCAGCAGCTTCCGCCGCGATCGCGATCCCCCACGCAGATCCGGCCGCACCCAAAAACGCGGCCACAGCCGCTCCGGCTATAGCAAGACCTATTCCCCAATCCATGATCGTTACCTCCTTTTATTTAATGACTACATATTTTGTTTCGTAGCTCATCGGCCTAAATTCTTTTCCGGAACCTTCATAAAACTTGCCAAAAAATTCCACGAGCTGGAGCCTTGCGGAATGGATAAAAGCCCCCAATACCGATATTACCAGATTAAAAACATGGCCGAATATCAATATGGCGGCCATTATAAAATATCCGACATAAGGCACGCTCCCGGTAAGTCCTGCTATTATATTCACGACCATACCGATTATGGATGTGGTCATCATGAGCGCAAGCAGTCTTGAATATGAAAGAGCATCCCCTAGATAGCTGGTTGTCCTGTAAAGGCTTAAAACACCTTTTATCGCTTTCTGGAAAATGTTCTTTTCTTGCCTTCCCTGGGTCAGCACCAACAGCGCTGCCCCTATCATCGACATAGAAGAAAGCACTCCCGAATAAGCCTTTGCGGCGACGGAAGAAACCGCATATCCGGACAAAGACAAAAGAAAGAATATCCATATCCCGTCGTCCAGGACCCCGTCAAGCCACCGGCCGCTTCGCACCTTTGAATACATTGAAACAAATATGCCGTAAATAATCTGCAACACGCCCAAGCCGACCGACAATCCCAGCACGCTTAGAGGATTTTTTACCGGATCTATTAACCTCATCTTGATCATAATGGGACCTATCGGAGCAGGTACACGCGCAAGATCAATGCTAAAGTACGCGCCGGAGATCACGCCTACAAATATCGTCGCTATCCCGCCGATAAAGAGCAGTACCAGAAGTTTTTTGCCGCCTTCCGAAAGCGTCAGTTTTTTAAGAAAATACCAGCTGACGGCCGACAAAATGATCCCATATCCGACATCGGAAAGGCACATGGCAAAGAACAAAAGATAGAACATGGAAAGAGGTCCCGTTGGGTCGACCTCCTCTTTCCCTGGAAGACCGAATATCCTGGTTATAAGTTCGAAAGGATAAAATGCGGGGATGTTTTTCAGGAGTGCCGGACGATCCTCTCCTTCTTCGGGCTCCACTATTTCCACTTCACAAAGAGGGGCCTCCCTTTTCAACTTATCCGTCAAGCCGACCAGCTCATGCTTTGGGACCCAGCCGGACAGAAAAAAAGTACTGCCGGTAACTCCGGCTTTGCGCTCGGCTGTCTTTTTCACCGTTCTTTGGAAAAAATAATCATGAACATAAAAGAGCTTTTGCAGGTCGGGAAGGCATTTTTTCAACTCGGCGAACAGCCGCTCTTTTTCTTGTTCGGCCTCCTTAAGAGAACTTTCTACCGCGGAGAGCTCTTCCGAAGCGGTCCTCTCCGACACGGGAAGGGTCGTTCTTTCAAAACCGAACTTTGACAGGATCTCGTCTATATATATGCCGTCTTTGGCATAAAAGATCATGATGTGCGCCTTATCGGGGCTTTTTGATACAACCTGGATCACCGACGCCGGCGCTTGTAAGAACAGTGCTTCTTGCAACGGCTCCAGGTCCTTGGTTTTGACGGCGCCGGCCGCCATACAGGTCTTGTTCGTGCAGGCCAGGTCCTTTAGCTTAACTTTTAGGGAAACCCACGGCAACAAAAGGGCCCTTTCTTTTCGCAACGAGGATGAAAGATTTGCCAGATTCGCAAGCTCGCTTTCAATGCTTTTTATTGAGGAAATCAAAGATCGCCAATCGAATTCATGGGCCGTCTTTTCCAGCAGGGACATTTCGACCGGCTCCTTGTAAGGAGCAAAATTCTCTATGAAGCTTTTCTTCTTTCCGGACGCCTTGATAAGAAGCAAGATGGCCGACTCGATCTCCTGAAGCGACACCGTTGAATCGCCTGGATCTGGCTCATCCGATGCCTTCTGCCGTGCGTCGAGAATATGCATCACTCCGGACTTTTGAAGCATGGAAAGGATCTTTTCCTTGACTGAAACATGGCCGATCACGGCCACCTTTTCCATATCTGCTATTGACATCGTTTTTTGGCCTCTGCGATATTTTTTCCGGATATCGCTTTTATAGAAAGGATCTCCTCCTCACATTTTCTCCCGATCTCCGCCTTTTCATCTTGGGCTTTTGCGCGGGCCTGCCCGATCAGATCAGATATCGCTTTTTTGCCTTCTTCTTTTGCTTTAGCGATTATTTCGGCGGCTTCTTCTTTTGCCCGATTGATCGCAAGAACCTTCTTTCTTTCGGCAGAAGAAATGATCTCCGAAGCTCTCGCTTCTATTGAAAGGATGGTTTGAATTGTTTCTATTGGCATGCCGTTTCAAAAGGAATTATATCACTAATGGCCTAAACATTAAAACGGATATGAATAAGATCTCCGTCCTTAACGGTGTATTCTTTCCCTTCAAGCCTTACGGCTCCTTTTTCTTTGGCATGCGCGTATGTCCCCATCTTAAAAAGCTCGTCGGAGTTTATGACCTCAGCGCTTATAAATCCTTTTTCCATGTCCGTGTGTATCTTCCCCGCGGCCTGGGGCGCCTTCGTTCCCGTGCGGATCGTCCAGGCCCGCAGTTCGGGACCCACGGTGGTGTAGAACGTGATGAGCTCGAGCAGCGCGTACCCTTCG
>JAKLHX010000149.1 GCA_022709925.1 Candidatus Margulisiibacteriota bacterium | reverse complement strand
CCTCCGAGACAAGCTTTCGTAGAGCCATATACGCTCGCAGGCCTTATTGGATCGTTCTCATTAAGGGCTTTGTTGAGCGTACCGTCATATACAGCGGCAGTGTTTGAAAAAAGCAGACGGGACGTCCCGGTCTCCTGCATGGCGCGGAAAAGGTTCAATCCTCCGCCGATGTTGCCCGACACATACTTATGAGGGTCTTTTGTTGATTCCCCGACCTCTATATAAGATGCAGCGTGCAAGACCACGTCCGGTTTTACTTCGGCCAGTACGCTCTCGGCAGAGCCATAATCCTCCAAGTCAGCCCTTATAAGTTTTGCGCCTGTAAGCTCACAGGCTTCTTCGTGACCTTTGCTCAAATTATCCAAAGCAAATACACGGTTCCCTCCGGATGTCAGCGCCAAAGAAAGATTGGTCCCTACATTTCCGGCGCCGCCGGTGATGAGTATAGTTTTCCCGCTGGAGATCGCCAGGCCGCCCGGCCTTGCCAACAGATCTCTTTGAGCGCACTCATTTCTCCCGATCCTGTTCAGATTAGCTCTGACCAAAGCATTATTCACCTTTGCTGAAACAACCGTCATAAGATCCCCTTTCGTAAAATCACAATTATCTATCGGATAAAAAGAAAGGAAATTTCAGTTTTTTGGATTTGTGAAATCAAAAGCCCCATCCCACGATATATAAATATAAGGGGATAAAAATCGTGGCTATCATCAGCTATCAAAATCTGGCAACACCGGTGGTCTCTCCCATAAGCGGGTTCAGAGGGATCCTTCCAAGACAAGAGGCGCTCCTGCAAATAAGACAATGCTTAACCGCCGTTGAAAACAACGCGTTCAAGAGAGGCTGCGTTTACAACAATATAACAAGCACCGAAACCGCTCTTGTGGGAGATCTTCATGCGCGGACCGACAATCTCTCGGAGATACTTCGGCACAACGGCAATGTCGACAAATTCACTGACGGACGGCTGGTTTTGGTCTTTCTGGGCGACGCCGTTCACAGCGAAGAAGACCCCCAAGAGATGGATTCATCTGTTCAGATAATGCAGCACATATTCGAGCTTATGATAGCGACAAGCGGTGATAATGCCATATACGTACACGGCAACCACGATTATTTGCCAAAAGGGATCAACAGAGCTGTTTCGTCCGGCGCTACTGTCACTCAGAGCCTGCTCCACCGTCAGAGACTGACGGAACTTTACGGGGAAGAATATACAAGTCTTTATGAACAAATAATGAACAAATGTCCTTTGTTGGCAATAGGCCATGGTTTCGCGGGCGTGCATGCGGGGCCGATAACTCAATCCATGCCCATCGAACAAATAGAACAACTTGATCCGGCCGACGAAGGAAACCTGTTTGTATATGAAACTCAGTGGAACAGATTCGAAGAGGACTACGGCCTCCCAAACGTAAGAAGATTTATGCAAAGCATCGGCCAACCCGACGGAATGTTGTTGGTCGGCCACGAACACTTGCAAGGAGGACACTGGGTCGAACAGATAGACCCGCAATTTTCCATAATTAATGCTTTAGGGAAAAAGTTTGGCTACGCGCTGGCAGATAACGGACGTGTTTCTTTTGTGGACGCAGGCACCAACTAATTCCCCTTAAATGCGAGTTATGATCTCATCGAGCAGCTTCCTGGATTTAACGCGTATCGTCTCGTTTTCAGGATATCCCATTGGAACAACAAGTTCTATTTTTAAGTTCCTCGGGAGCTTTAATACCTTTTTTATATCCTTTTCGTCAAATATTCCGAGATAACAAGTCCCTATTCCCTGCTCCGCGGCTGCAAGGACAAGATGTTCGACCGCTATACCAATATCCACCAGAGAAAAATTCGTGCCCATGAACATGCCCCCGACAGCAGGGACAAGCTTGTCTTTGTCTCTTGCCACAATAATGATAACAGGCGCTTTTTTCGCGAACTCGTTCATGGAATACTTACCGGAAAATGCGGCTTCCGCGACTTTTTCACGGACCTCCGGCGAGCTGACGACAATGAACCTCCACGGCTGGCTGTTGCAGGCGGAGGGAGCAAGCCGCGCCGCTTCAAGGCATTTTTCCACCATTTCCTTCGGGACAGGCTTTGAAGAGAAACTGCGGCAGGACTGGCGAAGCTTCGAAAGTTCAAGAAAATCCATTTATACATTCACCTTTACTTTAAACCGGTCAGATAAGGCAATATCGCGGCTTCCTTACTGTCCAAATGCTTAATTATCATATCAATATTCCCTCTCTTGATCTTCTTGTCTGACTTGTCCGTTTCATTGAACACGATCCCGGCGATCTTGAGCCCTCTGTTTTTTATCGCTTCAACCGTCAGCAAAGCATGGTTTATAGCTCCCAACTTATTCCCAACGACCAAGATCACTGGGATCTTGAGATCTTTTACAACATCCAACAATAAGGTCTTTTCGTCGAGAGGCACCAGCGCGCCCCCTACTCCTTCGACTATCACGACATCGAACATCCCGCATAGTTCTTTATAGGCCTCTTTTATCTTCTTTATGCCAATTTTTTTCTTCTCTAACTTTGCCGACAGATGAGGGGAAGCGGGGAATTTAAAGATATAAGGACAAACAAGGTTCATAAGACCTTTTACATAGTCTTTATTCTTGCCCATCAGCTTGAGATGCATTGCGATGTCCTGAGGAAAACCTTTTGAACCTGTCTGTACCCATTTTT
>JAKLHX010000148.1 GCA_022709925.1 Candidatus Margulisiibacteriota bacterium | reverse complement strand
CGAAAAAGCGACTGCTCCCGCATAAAGGATTATAGAAATGAAAGTCAAGTCGATAGCGAAATATCAGAGAGTATCACAGAGAAAGGTCGACAGGATCATGGACCTCGTAAGAGGCAAGGATGCTGTCGAGGCCTCGACGATACTTAATTTTTTGCCGCATGCTTCCGCAAAGCTCATATTGAACGCTCTTAAGTCGGCGATCGCGAATGCAGTGAACAATTACAAATTACCGAAAGACAGCTTGGTGGTTGCCGAATGTTATGCCGGCCCATCTACTCCCATGAAGAGATTCAGGCCTTCTTCTAGGGGGCGTGCCCATTCAATAATGAAAAGAGCCTGTCATATAACCGTAGTTGTGGAGGACAGATAAATAATGGGACAGAAAATTCATCCGAGAGGTTTAAGACTGGGGATAATCGAAGATTGGGACAGTACATGGTATGCGGAAGGGCAGACTTATTCGGACAATCTATTTGAAGATTCTAAGGTAAGGAAGTTTTTGAAGAACAAGCTGTATAAAGCCGGGGTTTCAAAAATTAAGATAGCCAGAAGGGCCAACCAGATAGAGATAGATATATTTACCGCTAAGCCGGGACTTATAATCGGTAAAGGCGGGCGCGATATCGCTGCCGTAAGGGACGAGATAGTCCTTATGACAAAGAAACAGGTCCAGATAAACATACAGGAAGAGAACAATCCGGAGGCCTGTGCCCAGTTGATAGCCGAGAACATTGCAGTCCAGCTTGAAAAAAGAGTGGCGTTCAGAAGGGCCATGAGACAGGCTGTGATGAAAGCTTTAAGGAACGGCGCAAAGGGCATAAAGGTGATGGCTGCAGGCAGGCTCGGCGGTGCCGAGATCGCAAGGACCGAATGGTATAGAAAAGGAAGGGTCCCTCTTCATACTTTGAGGGCAAGGATAGAATACGGTTTTTGTGAAGCAATGACACTTTACGGGAAAATAGGCGTTAAGGTATGGATCTATAGGGGAGATGTGCTGCCTCAAGCAGAGGTAAAGGTCCAGGCATCGCCGCAAGAGCGTATAGTTTCGCAGATGACGATCTAAAAAAAGATTTGGGAGATTTTTAAAAATGGTATTGCAACCGGGAAGAACTAAGTTCAGAAAACAGCAAAGAGGCAGGATGAAGGGCTGTGCTACAACAGGCAATTCTTTGGCGTTCGGTGATTTCGGTCTTCAAACGCTTGAAGGCGCATGGTTAAAAGTGACCCAGATAGAATCGGCGAGAAAAGCTTTGACCCACTTCATAAAAAGAGGCGGCAAGGTTTGGATCAGGGTCATTGCCGATAAACCGTATACTTCCAGGCCGGCGGATACCAGGATGGGCGGAGGAAAAGGCGCTCCCGAACATTTTGTGGCCGTTGTAAGGCCGGGGACCATATTGTTCGAATTGGCCGGTATCAAGAAAGAAGCGGCCCAAGAGGCTTTAAGGCTTGCGGCGCATAAGATGCCGGTAAAGACAAGGTTCGTTGAAAAGGTATAAATGATGAAAAAGACGAAAATGAAAGATCTGTTAGGGATGAACATAGAAGAGCTTACCCAGAAGCTTAAGGGGATGAGGATGGACCTGCTCAAGTTCAGGATCGAATCCGCGACGACCCAGGTCAAAAATCCTTTGAAGAAAAGGTCCTTGAGAAAAGATATCGCGAGAATATTGACCGCTATTAGGGAGAAGAGTAATGCAACAAAGAGGGCATAGGAAGATAAGAGAAGGGGTCGTTGTCAGTTCCAAGATGGACAAGACCGCCGTTATCGAAGGCGAGATAAAGTTCATACATAAGAAGTATAAGAAGACCGTTACCAGGCATATGAGGTTCGTCGCCCATGATCCCGAGAATAAGTGTAAAGACGGCGATATCGTGGTCATCTCTGAGATACGCCCGATGTCTAAGACCAAAAGGTGGAGGATCGAACAAATAATCGGCAGTAAGGGGATATATAAAGGCAATGATACAAGTTCAGACCAGGCTTAATGTAGCGGATAATTCGGGAGCTAAAAAGATCCTTTGCGTGAGGATACTCGGGTCCTCTCATAGAAGATATGCGAATGTCGGCGATGTGATAATAGGTGTCGTGAAAGACGCGACCCCGAATATGACGGTAAAGAAAAGCGCTGTTGTGAAAGCGGTCGTGGTCAGGGTGAATAAGTCCATAAGAAGGGACGACGGGTCCTATGTCCGCTTCGATGATAATGCGGCCGTGATAATAAACGATCAGGGCAATCCGGTAGGGACGAGGGTGTTCGGGCCGGTTGCCAGGGAACTCAGGGATAAGAATTACATGAAAATAATTTCTCTTGCGGTAGAGGTAATATAAAATGCAGCCAAAGATAAAAAAAGGCGATACGGTATTGGTCCTGAGCGGTAAGGACAAGGGCAAAAAGTCAAAGGTATTGAATGTTTTCCCTAAAGAATTAAAGGCCATAGTAGAGAAAGTCGCTGTAAGCAAAAGGCATCAGAGAGCGACAAGGACTTTTCCCGGAGGCATCATCGACAAGCTTGTGCCGGTGAATGTGTCCAAGCTTATGGTCGTTTGTCCTCATTGCAGTAAGCCGACAAGGCTCGGTAAGAAAGACGGTTTTAGGTCATGCAAAAAATGCGGCGAAATAGTAGATAAGGGTAGATAAAAATGGCAAAAACATTAAAAGAACATTACGAAAAAGAAGTAAGAAAGCAATTGATGAAGAGCTTCGCGTAT
>JAKLHX010000147.1 GCA_022709925.1 Candidatus Margulisiibacteriota bacterium | reverse complement strand
GCCTTTGTTTGTTTTTGTGGAGCTCCTTCGGCTAGGACGAAGGAGCTTTTTATTTGAGATAAGTACATATTTTTTCTGATATAATTTGTCTTGATGACACCAATATTCATTTTTCTGTTCTCTCTTCTGTTAAGTCTTTTGCTCTCGTATGTTATCGTGTTTTGTTCGCGGATGATCAAGGCAGGCCAAAGTATACGCGAAGAAGGCCCGTCAGAACATAAAAAAAAATCAGGGACACCCACTTTCGGCGGGATCGCTATCGTGCTCGCTATCATTGCCGTGAGCGCTGTTTTTGTGGACCTTGACCCTAAGATGACCGCTTTACTGGCCATGACAGCTGGGTTTGCCGTCATCGGCTTCATAGATGATTTCTTGAAGGTTATTTTGCATGATAATAAGGGGATCCTTCCTTCGCAGAAAATGGCGATGCAGATCATGGTCGCCATGTTGTTCGGGGTGTTCCTTCTGATGCAGTGGCACGATGTTTCGGTCGTCGGTATTTTAAGGGCGGCCCGTTTTGACCTTCCATGGATGTACCTTCCTTTCATCGTTTTTATGATGATCAGCATGTCTAATGCCGCAAATCTTACGGATGGTCTTGACGGTTTGCTGGCCGGGACGGCGGCTATATGCTTTGTTTCTTTGGCGGCCGTATCATATAAGCTTGCACAGTACGATATCATGGGCATATGTTTTATAGCTGCGGGAGCTTTAGCAGGATTTTTAATTCTTAATTTTAATCCCGCCAAGATATTCATGGGGGATGTCGGGTCCCTGGGGCTTGGGGCCCTTATTTCAGGAGTTGCGATACTTTTACACAAGGAATTACTGTTGATACTTATCGGAGGGGTTTTTGTGATAGAAACGGTCTCGGTCGTGTTTCAGGTGTTATCTTTCAAAGTTTTCGGGAAACGCATATTTAAAATGAGCCCGCTGCATCATCATTTTGAATTGTCGGGGATGAAAGAGAGAAATGTCGTATATATGTTCTGGGCCGCGGCGGCGTTGTTCGGTGTGTTGGGGGTAATGATATTGTAGGGGGCGGGTTTTAAACCCGCCCGTACGCGAATTGTTGCCCGTACGCGTAAATATTGATCGGAAAAGATAATATATGGATTTTCAAAATAAAAAGGTTTGTATAATAGGTTACGGTAAAAGCGGTAGAGCCGCCGCGGAGAGATTGTTATCGGCCGGCGCCGTGATCAAGATATCGGAATCGCGCGATAACGTGGACGGGATCCGTGAATTGCCTGTGGAATTTGAATTCGGCGGGCATACTCCGCAGTTCTGCTGCGATGCCGATCTGATCGTTGTAAGTCCGGGTGTCCATTTGGATATCCCTGCTATTGAGGAAGCAAAAAAAAGAGCGGTCCCGGTCATCTCCGAGATAGAACTCGCTTGGCTGTTCTTTTCAAAACCGGTGATCGCTATTACAGGGACGAACGGCAAGACGACCACTACGACCCTTGTCGGGGAAATGTTAAAGGATGCCGGTTTCAGGGTGGCTGTGGCCGGGAATATTGGGCTTCCTCTTATTTCTGTCGATGACTCTAGCCTTGATTATGTGGTTGCTGAGATAAGCAGCTATCAGCTTGAAACAATAGAGAATTTTAAACCTCATATCGCTGTGATGCTTAATCTTACGCCAGACCATCTTGAGAGATATAAGACAATGGAAGCTTACGGTGCCGCGAAACAAAGAGTGTTCATGAACCAGAACGGCGACGACTTCTTTGTTTTCAATAATGACGATCCCTTGGTCGCCAAAATGGCGGAGAGATCGCCGTCAAAGAAAGTTCCGTTCAGCAGGACTTCCGCTGTTTTGGGAGGTCTCTTTCTGAATGAAGGGCATATGGTGAGGTTGAAAGAAAGCTATCTTGAATCTATCATCCGTACCGACGAGATATTGATAAAGGGCGATCATAATATAGAGAATGCGATGGCAGCCGCACAGACCGCTCTGCTCTGCGGTGTTTCTCCGTCGGATATCGCAAAGACCCTGAAAGATTTCAAAGGCGTAGAGCATAGGATAGAGTTCGTAAGGGACGTAAACGGAGTGGCTTTTTACAATGACTCGAAAGGGACCAATCCAGATTCGACCATTGTCGCTTTAAAGACCTTGGCGAAAGACAGGAACATTGTGCTGATACTCGGTGGCCGGGACAAAGGGACGGACCTGGGTCCTTTATGCCAAAAAGTTTTAGAGACCGTAAAAGAAATCGTATTGATAGGGGAAGCGGCGGACAGGTTCGATAATGCGCTCAGGTCAGTCGGATATGGAAATATTCACAGGGCATCTTCGATGGAAGAGGCCGTGAGAAGGTCTTTTGATTTTTCCTGTGAAGGGACAAGTGTTCTATTGTCCCCGGCTTGCGCAAGCTTCGATATGTTCAAGGATTTTGAACATCGCGGAAAAGTCTTCAAGGAAATAGTGCATAACTTATGAACACCCAAGACCGAAAGATCATACAAAGAAGCAAACCGGATTACCCTCTTATACTGATCACCGCCATACTTGTTGCGTTCGGTCTGTTGATGGTGTTCAGCGCGACTACCGTGGAATCACTTCACTACGGGGACCCGATGTTCTACTTTAAAAAACAGATCGTGTATGTGTTTCTCGGCGGACTGGCCATGTTTGCGGGATACAAGACAGACTACATTAACTATAAAAAATATTCCGGGTTGGGATTGTTGATCACGGGGCTGATGCTGCTTTTAGTGTTCCTTCCTGTGATGGGCCGCTCTGCCGGAGGCGCCGCGAGATGGATAGA
>JAKLHX010000146.1 GCA_022709925.1 Candidatus Margulisiibacteriota bacterium | reverse complement strand
TATTAAAGAGGTTCTTGATGTCAACATCCTGGATGACCGCCATCCTGCTCCTTGTGATGTCTTTAGAAGCGCCGCCTTTGACCTGGGTAGTTAGTTTTATATTGTCCCTGGGATTTGATACAAAAGATATCGCGGGTTTGAAATTCGACAGGACCGGCGATGAAAGGCTGGCGTTTTGGACAAAATAATCAGCGGACAACGTCACGCTACCGTTGTTGACCACTGCGATCTTGCCGTAATCCCAGCTTAAGGACCCGGAAAACTGGCTTACCCCGACTTCCCCCGGAAGAGAAGCTTCCGCAGATGCCAGATCATGCGCTTTGTAAGAGATGTCCACATTGGAATTAAAGACCTTCCCCGAGATCTTTATCCCCGGATAAGGTCTGTCATATACCCTGCCGTATTCCGAAGGGATCAAGTTGGCACCGAACAAATGTCTTTGCGGACCGGGACCGAAGGTAGCGGTGACCGATACGGGCAGTCCAAAATCAGGAGTCATGACTCCTTCGATATCGATAAGTTTTGTAAGGAGCTTCTCGCTGCCCCCGTAATATCCTCCGTCCATAGTATCCAAAGTTATCTTTAAGCTGTTGGAATTATTGAACTCCGCTTCAGCCGCGGCCACGATCCTGTAATTCATAAGGGAAGTCCTGTTGGCGACCAATAAATTCGTTTCGACCCTTCCTGATGTCCCGAACCTATTCTTTGAAGACAGCTCGTCCTGCATTGCCTTTATCTCTGATTTGAGCTCTGCTCCAAGCTTCTCGACACTAGCGGAACCAAGGCTGTCGGCCAGCTTCGCAAGAAAGACCGAGGCCTCGAACCTGGTCATATTTCGCGTCCCTCTAAAAGTGCCGTCGGGAAATCCCTGCGTCACACCAAGTTTTACAAGCTTATAGACGGATTTCGCCGCCCAGTGAGAATCAGGAAGGTCCCTGAACTTTATCTCCTGCTCGCCGTTAAAAAAGCTGCTCGGGTCTGTACTTTGCGCGAATACAGATCCCGCACAGGCCAGTACCATCAGGGCCATTAGGATCATTCCTACTGTCTTTTTCATCAGGTTCTCTCCTTGTCTTTTTGGGTCAAATCTTCTCAATGATCTTTTTAGCTATATTATATACGGCTTTCGGATTATTGGTCTTGTTTATGTTCTTTTTTATCTGCTTGTAACGGGCCGGGTCCTGGAACTGCCTCACGGCTTTCCCTATTTGCCGGTAATCCTTACACACGATCCCTACCCCGCTATCCACTACATATTTTACATTGCCCTCTTCCTGTCCCGGAAGCCAGCTTGTAATGATGACTGGAAGTTCCTTGGCAAGGGATTCGGCGATCGATCCGGGACCTGCTTTTGTTATGACAAGATCCGATGCGCTCATAATGTCAGGGACTTCATTTGTGAAGCCGAATACTTTCATAGGGAACGATACTTTCTCTTTTATTTTCTCAAGGTCTTTCTTCAGTTTCTCGTTCCTTCCGGCAATGACGACCAACTGGATGTTCAGATCATCCTTAGAAAGCTGGTTGACTATTTTATACATGTTCCCGCCGCCTTCTCCGCCGCCCATCATCAACACGGTGAACACGTTCTCTTTGAGCCCCATGTCCTTGCGCAGGGCTTTTTTATTCCTGGAGGCTCTTGTGAACTTCGGATCTATAGGCAGCCCCATGACCTTGGTTTTTTTAGGGTCGGCCCCATATCTGACACATGTATTCTTTGCTTCTTCCGTAGCAACTATCAGCAGATCGGAATCCGGACATACCCAGGTCCTGTGCAGGCTCACAGGGTCCGTTATGACGGTTATGAGAGGCACGACATGTCCCGCCATTTCCATAGCGCTTATTGTTATGTGGTTCAGAAGAGGATGGACGGAAACTATAAGGTCCGGCTTGCGTCGCACTATGAGCTTTGAAAGTTCTTTTTCAAGGAAAGGCCGGGCCATCTTCTCCATCTGCTGCATCTTTTTCATATCATTGAACCAGTAATACAGCATTCCCCACATTTTAGGAGAATATTTTATTACGGGAGCATAGAGTTTCGCGAATATATTAAGGAAGCCGCTGCATTCGGCAAAGACATCCACCATCTCCTGTATCGGAGGATCTGATCTTTTGAGCTCCTCCACGGCCTTTATAAGCGCCGTAGCCGCACTCCTGTGCCCGCCTCCGGTATCCGAGAATAAATACAATATCTTCTTTTTCATTTTTTATATCCGTTCGGGTGTTTTTTCATCCAATTCCAGGTATCGGAAATTATCTTGTCCACATCGGAATACTTTGCTTTCCATCCAAGGTCCGAATTTATCTTCTTAGAACTAGCTATCAATGCCGGAGGATCCCCTGCCCGGCGGGGAGAGATGACGGCATTCACTTTTTTGCCGGTTATCTTTTCCGATGCCGAAACGATCTCTTTTACGGTAAAGCCTTTTTCGCTGCCTAGATTATATATGGAACTTTTGGCATCCTTTGAAAAAAGTTTCCCGAGCGCAAGGACATGCGCGGAAGCAAGGTCCTTGACGTGTATGTAATCCCTTATACAGGTGCCGTCGCGCGTCGGATAATCGGAACCGAACACGGAAACGCTCTTGTTCTTCCCGGAGGCGGCAAGCAGCACGAGCGGGATGAGATGCGTCTCAACGGCCCTGTCTTCCCCAAGGTCGTTATCAAGGTCGGCACCGGCCGCGTTAAAATATCTGAGGCTGATATATTTTATGCCGTAAGCCAGGTCATACCACTTAACGTACTGTTCTACTATCAATTTGGTCTCCCCATAAGCGTTTGAAGGCTTAAGCGCTGCGCTCTCCGTTACGGGGATCTCGCTCGGCT
>JAKLHX010000145.1 GCA_022709925.1 Candidatus Margulisiibacteriota bacterium | reverse complement strand
CTTCCTGAAGCTCAGGTAGAAGCAAGGATACTCATGCTTTCATCTCACAACCTTTTGTCTCCGGCGTCAGGAAGGCCTATCATAACCCCGACGCAGGACCTGATACTCGGGACTTATTATCTTACATATATGAACGAAGCTGATGCTTCCGAGCCGAAGATAACCTTCGCGGACGATGAAGAGGCCATGTTCGCGCACGATTGCGAAGAGATACAGCTTCATACCCCTATAAAGGTCCGCAGGAACGGCGAACTGGTAAAGACCACAGTGGGAAGAGTGAAGTTCAACTTTACCCTTAACAAGGTCGTCGAAAAGAGATTGCCGGGTGAAAAGCTGGAATATATGAACTATGGGTTCGACAAGAAGAAAGTCGAGCAGCTCGTAAAGGCATGCTTTACCCGTTTCGGATCATCGATCACTGCCGAGATCACGGACGAGATAAAGAGGCTTGGGTTCAAATATGCGACGATAGCAGGCATCTCCATAGGTATAGACGATCTTAAAGTCCCCGGAGCTAAAAAGACCATAATAGAGAAAGCCGAAAAACAGATCGACCATCTTAAGAGGCTTGAAAAGAACAATTCCATAACATCAAAAGAACGCACCAATAAGACCATGGAAATATGGAGCGATGTTACGGCGAATGTCACCAGCGAGCTCATAAATGAGTTCAAGAGGGACGAGTTGAACTCGGTATATCTTATGGCATATTCCGGAGCCAGAGGTTCTATCGATCAGGTTAGACAGCTCTCCGGCATCAGGGGTCTTATGGCCGATAAAGAAGGGGATATCCATCCGATACCGATCAAATCCAACTTTAAAGAAGGTCTTAACGTAACGGAGTATTTCATATCCTCTTACGGTGCCAGAAAAGGTCTAGTTGATACGGCTCTCAGAACGGCCGATTCCGGATATCTTACAAGAAGATTGGTTGACGTGGCACAGGATGTCATGATCACCGAACCTGACTGCGGGACTAAAAAAGGTATCGTCGTTTCAAGTATTTGGGAAGGTTCCGAAGAGATCCTTCCTTTGAAAGCAAGGATAATAGGCCGCATAGCCGCTGTCAAAGTCGCAGATCCGACGAGCGGGAAGGCGATAGTCCAGGCCGGTTCCGAAATAACCGAAGAGATCGCCGACAAGATATCGGAAGCCGGAATAGATTCCGTAACAGTGCGTTCTCCGCTCACATGTCAGGTCAAAAAAGGCATCTGTCAGGCTTGTTACGGCAGGAACCTTGCCAGCGGAGAATTGATAGATATCGGCGAGGCTGTCGGGACTATTGCAGCTCAGTCGATCGGCGAGCCCGGAACACAGCTCACAATGAGAACCTTCCATATCGGAGGCGTCGCTCTGCATAAGAAAGCGCGCGTTACGGCTAAACACGCAGGCAAGATAAAATTCGGCGATGACATCGAAATGCGCGATATAAGGGACGCTTTTGACAATAAGATCAAGGTCGTCACCAGGGAATCCGTTGTGACAGTTAAATCAAAGAACAGAGAAGAAGTGTATCCGATGCAGGTCGGGTCCATCGTAAAAGTAGCCAATGACGATGTCGTTAAATCAGGGGCCGTAATAGCCGAATTCGATTCTACCTATGAATATGTCGTCGCTACCACCGGCGGAAAGATGAAGATATTCAATGTGGAATTCCTGGAAAGAAAGAAGAAGGTCGATGATAAGGCCGTAGTCGAAATGCTTGCCAAAAATGACGGCATGGCGTTCATATACAATCCAAAAGCGGTCAAAGAATATGAGACCCCGAAAGACGCAAAGCTTTTTGTGAAGCTCGGGGACAGTCTGACCCTTGGCACGGAAATAGCCGCGGGGATCACTGCGAGAGTGCCCGGAGTGGTTGTTGATATTCAAGAAAAGTCCCGCGGGAGCCTGGTCGTTACCGCGCAGGGCGAATTCTATAAGATACAGTCAGGTGCCCAGCTCATGGTCGAGGACGGGGATATCGTAGAGGACTATGAGATAATCGCAAGGGACGTTACTTCCGATACCAGCAAGACAAAAGATATCATTCAGGGATTGCCGAGAGTAGAAGAGCTTTTTGAAGCAAGACGTCCTAAAGACGCAGTGTTGATAGCCGAGATAGACGGCGAAGTCGATATCATCGACAAAGAAGGCGTAAGACAGGTCATCGTCGAAGGCGGAAAAGACGAGAAAATGGAATACCTTATCCCTTATGAGACACGTTTAAGAGTGGCAAAAGGGGATAAGATCCATAAGGGCGCTCATATCACGTACGGCGTAGTTAACCCTCATGATGTCGTAAGGATCGAAGGCGTTGAGGCAGCGCAAAAACATCTTGTGAACGAGATACAGAAGATATACAGATCACAGGGCGTGACCATACACGATAAGCACATAGAGACAGTCGTCAGACAGATGACGAAAAAGGTCAGGATAACTACCCCAGGAGAGAGCTTGCTGCTTCCCGGAGAGCTTATAGAGAGAAACGAGTTCGACAAGGTGTCTGAGGAAACGAAAGGCGAGAAGCCGACCGTATCCCAGGTGCTTTTGGGCATCACCAAGGCTTCATTGATGACGGACAGCTTTATTTCGGCAGCTTCGTTCCAAGAAACGGCGCGTATATTGACCGAGGCCGCTGTCAGGGGCAAGCTCGACGAGATGTACGGTCTGAAAGAGAATGTCATAATAGGCCGTTTGATCCCGGCAGGTACAGGGTTCACCGGATACAGATATCTTGAAGTCGTTCCGACCCATAAGTCAAAGGAGAAAGAATAATGCCGACTATTCAGCAATTGATAAGAAAAGGCAGAAAGACAGTTTCCAAAAAAAGCAAGGCCCCGGCTCTCGGAGGATCGCCTCTAAAGAGAGGTGTTTGCCTCAGGGTGTATACCACGACCCCTAAAAAACCTAACTCAGCTCTTAGAAAAG
>JAKLHX010000144.1 GCA_022709925.1 Candidatus Margulisiibacteriota bacterium | reverse complement strand
TCCCTGAGCAACGGCGGGAGCGAAAAATATGAAGGATGAAGGATGAATTAAGCCGCTTGCGGCTTAGCAATGCTTTCCCTCGTTCCCACGCTCCGGCGTGGGAACGCAATTCCGCGACGCTCCGCGTCGCCGAAGTGCTAACCGACATCAATTTCCGTGCCAGGAACGCTGGAGCGGCTCCTTCATACTTCATCCTTCATCCTTTGTTGGCGGGATAATTGCTGGGAATGGAATGAAGGCAAAGCGCTTAAGGAGAAAGAACTGTGTCTAACTATAAGGAACTAATCTGTTGGCAGAAAGCGAACAATTTGGCTCATTTGATCTATAAACTAACCGGGTCATTCCCAAAGCATGAACTATTCGGGATTACTTCGCAGATCAGAAGAGCCTGCGTTTCTGTCCCTGTCAATATTGTTGAGGGATACAATAGAAACAGTAAAAAGGAACTGGCCCATTTTATAAGCATCTCATTGGGATCACTTGCTGAAACTGAATATCTCCTAGAGTTTTCTAAAGAATTAGGCTATATCTGCGATAATATAAGCAAAATTGAAGAGCTGATAGATGAACTGGGAAGATTGTTGTGGAGTTTTAGAAAATCCGTTCTGAAGTAATACTTTTTCGCCTTTTCCCCTTCCGCCTTCATTCTTCATCCTCTCCGGTAAATACCTTATAAAAACAGAAACCGGCCAAAACAATGATGAAGGACCATGAAGTTACGAGGAAAAACCATCCGTACAGGTTCATTTTTCTCTCCTTTTGAGGGCTATTCTCACAAATATGGCAAGCGCGACGAACAAAGCCAAAAGCCCTATCCTTGTGCCGATTATATAGGGGATGTTCGAAGGGGAAACCCCTTTCATCATTATGGTATCTATTCCCTGCTGGAAAAACCAGGAGAAAAGTATCACTAAAAGGAATGATGGCGTGACATACCTTATTATCCATTTGTACACTTTAGGGATGTTGAGCTGGGCACCATGATGGATCTCTTCCCAGGCACGGTCTATGCCGAACACCCAGGCAAACAAAATTGCCTCTATTGTGCCAAAAAGCACTAGGCAGAAAGTCCCGCCCCAAAAATCCAATTCGTCCACAACACCATTACCAAGGAAAAAGATGGCTGGAAGGCATAATAAAAAGGCAACTATCGTGACAATGGTCGCGGCCTTAACGCGGCTGAACTCAAAATCGTCTTTGACAAAGGCTACTGCCGGCTCTATGAGGGATACTGAAGACGTCACACCGGCCAGGAATAACAGAAAAAACCACATGAAGGAGAACAGCGCTCCTAACGATATCTTGGAAAATATCAAAGGCATGGTCACAAACCCCAGGTTGAACGCGCCGCTTCCGGCTATCTCCTTTATTCCTATAGGCCCGAAAAACGCGAAAGCAAGAGGGATCACTATGCTGCCCCCCAGGATCACCTCCGCGAATTCGTTCGTGCTTGCGGCCGAAAGCCCTGACAACGCGATATCGTCGCCTTTTTTAAGATAACTGGAATACGTTAGAATGACCCCTATCCCCACGCTGAGCGTAAAGAATATCTGCCCCGCAGCCGCGAGCCATGTCTTTGCATTTAAAAGGGCGGAAAAATCCGGGTTCCATAGGAACCCAAACCCGTTGAGAATATTCCATTCCGGATGCGCAACATCAGGCACTCCAAGGGTAAAGACCCTGAACATTATTATCAAAGCGAACAGGAATAATGTGGGCATCGCTATTTTACACAACACCTCTATCCCCTTTGAAACCCCGCGGAATATTATCGCCATATTGATCGCAAAAGTTATGATAAAAAATGCCAGGTTCATCTGCATGGAACTTTGATAGTTAGACAGGAACTGCGCCATATGGTATTGATCGTGTATGCCTGCTAAAACACCGGTCAGAGAATAAAAGCTGTATCCGAGAAGCCAGGATTCAACATATGTATAGTAAACGAATATAACGACCGGACCGAATATGCCTATTACTCCAAAATACTTGGCAAGCCTGCTCTTCCATAATCTTTGGAGCATACCGGGAGCGGTAGAATGCCCGTGAACCCCGCCATGTCTACCGATAGCCCATTCTATCCACATAAGAGGGATCCCTAAAAGGAACAGGGAAATAAAGTACGGGATCATAAAGGCCCCGCCGCCATTGGTCGCAGCTTGGACAGGGAACCGCAGAAAATTGCCCAGCCCGACGGCGCTCCCGGCAACGGCAAGGATTATCCCTATCTTCGACCCCCACGATTCTCTTTTTGGCGGTTGTGCCATTTGGTTGTCATGGTAACAATTCAAGAATTATGTGTCAAATTGCCGCCGGGCGGAGTTATGCTAGAATATACTCTGTGATGAACATCCCGGATTTTCCCCTTTTTAAGCCTCTTGAAAAAAAAGATCGGCCTGTTTTTGAAGGATTCCTGTCAAAAAGGCCGTTAAGGATATCGGACTATACTTTCACGAATTTTTACATATGGAGGATAGCCGACAAAACACAGCTCACGATGATAAACGGCAATTTATGCGCGCTCGTCATTGCCCCGGACAGACAGCCATACTTCATGATGCCCCTCGGAGACAATAAAATGGAAGATACGCTGGAGATCTGCCTGTCATTCAAGCCGGCTGTCATAAGGACGGACGAAGAGTTCATATCAAGTTTTGTAAAAGACCCGGAAAAGTTCGCCGTTGAGGAAGACCGCAATAATTTCGATTACATATACCTGACAACGGACCTGGCAGAACTAAAGGGAAGAAAATATGACGGGAAAAGGAACCACATAAATTCGTTCCTGCGGACCAATTCGTTCTCCTACGAAAAAATGGACAAAACTCACATCAAAGAATGTCTGGAACTTAATGAAAAATGGTGCCTTGAGAAAAAAAGAGAGTCCGAGGCTTTTCCTAATATCGAATG
>JAKLHX010000143.1 GCA_022709925.1 Candidatus Margulisiibacteriota bacterium | reverse complement strand
CTGAACCTTGCGATACAAGCTAAAACAGTTTTGATTGGCACAAAACCCGGGGACAGTATTGCCGTAAACGGAGTATGCTTAACCGTGACTTCGATAGGCCGCGGTTTTTTTGAAGCTCAGGCCATCGGAGAGACCCTCTCAAAGACCAATCTTGGCCTTCTAAAGATATCAGACGCTGTCAACCTCGAAAGGTCCCTAAAGCCATCTGACAGGATCTCCGGACATTTTGTAAGCGGCCATATCGATGCTGTCGCAAAAGTAAAGAACATTGTCCGCAAGGCCGGATTCAACGAGATCGTCATTTTGATGCCGTCCGGATCAGCCGATCATATAGTGGAAAAGGGGTCTGTTGCCATAAACGGGATAAGCCTTACCGTTTCTAAGGTGGGGATGTCCACTTTTTCGGTGGCAATAATCCCTCATACCTGGAAGAGCACAAATCTTGATAAGATAAAGCCCGGCGACAGCGTTAACATTGAGACTGATATGCTCGGAAAATACGTAGTTAAGTATCTTTCAAAAACATCAGGCATGGGCAATATAGACAAGAAAAGCTTATTTTCTGACTATCTCGAGATGTCCGGAGGCGGGATGTCGATATGCAATTAGAATTTAACACAATAGAAGATGCCGTTAAAGACCTGAAAAAAGGGAAAATGATCATCGTCGTTGATGATAAGGACCGCGAGAATGAAGGGGATCTGGTGCTTGCCGCCGAAAAAGTGACCCCGGAAGCGATAAATTTTATGATCACGCATGCAAAAGGTCTTGTATGCGTGCCCATGACACGAAAAAGATTAAGCGAACTTGGATTGGGACAAATGACCGAAAGCAACACAGAGTCTATGAGGACCGCATTCACGGTCTCTGTTGATGCTGATAAGAAGTTCGGGGTCACTACGGGGATCTCCCCGTCTGACCGTGCGGCCACGGTAAAAGTTCTTATAGACCCTTCCACTAAACCGGAAGACCTTTCAAAGCCCGGACATGTATTCCCTATAATGGCAAGGGAAGGTGGCGTATTGAGAAGGACCGGACATACCGAAGCTACTGTCGACCTTGCCCGCCTTTCCGGTCTTTACGAGGCAGGGGTCATCTGCGAGATAATAAAGGATGACGGACAGATGGCGCGCGGACAGGACCTCTTTAAATTTGCAAAAGAGTACTCTCTGAAGATAGTTACAATAGAAGACCTGATACAATACAGGATCAAGAACGAGACTTTTGTAAGAAGGGTCAGCACGTCGAAACTCCCGACCAAGTACGGAGATTTTATTGCTTACGGATATGAGGATATTTTGAGCGGAGAACTTCATGTCGCCATAGTAAAAGGCGATGTGAAAGGCAAGAAAAATGTCCTGGTCAGGGTCCATTCGGAATGCTTCACCGGAGATGTCCTCAAAAGCTTCCGGTGCGACTGCGGCGACCAGCTGGAAAAAGCCATGAAAATGATTGAAGACGAAGGGCTTGGTGTAGTATTATATATGAAACAAGAAGGCCGCGGCATAGGGCTTAAGAACAAGCTCAAGGCTTACGAACTTCAGGACGGCGGAAAAGATACTGTCGAGGCTAATGAAGCGCTTGGTTTTGCAGCTGATCTCAGGGATTACGGGACAGGGGCTCAGATACTCAGGGACTTGGGGCTTTCCACGATAAGGCTTTTGACGAATAATCCAAGAAAGATCGTGGGTATCCAGGGGTATGGATTGAATGTTTCCGAAAGGCTGCCCATAGAAATAGCTCCGAACAAGCATAACGAAAAGTATCTTAGGACAAAATCCGAAAAACTCGGGCATATTTTGTCCTATAATGGTAACAAAGAGAACATTGCAAACTAATAAAGGAGGGTTTTGAGATGAAAGTAAAAGAAGGGGCTCTGGATGCAAAAGGTTTGAGTTTTTCGATCGTTGTAAGCAGGTTCAATGAGGTCGTATCAAAAAGTCTTTTAGAAGGGGCTCTTGATTGCCTGAAAAGGCACGGAGCTGCTATGGAAAAGGTCGAGATAATATGGGTGCCGGGAGCGTTTGAAATGCCTTTGTTCGTCCAAAAGACGGCAAAAAAAGGCAAATCGGATGCGATAATATGTCTTGGCGCCGTCATTAGGGGAGGGACTCCTCATTTTGAATATGTTGCTTCTGAAGTGTCAAAAGGGATCGCAAAGGTTTCCTTGGATTCCGGGATCCCGGTGATCTTCGGAGTTCTTACCACCGATAACTTTGAACAGGCCATGGAAAGAGCCGGTGCGAAACCCGGTAATAAAGGGTGGAGTGCGGCGCTTTCAGCCATAGAATCCGCCAACCTATCCAAACAAATATAGACAGGAGACAATCGTGGCAAGGGTATATTACGAGAATGTGACTAAAAAGTTCGGGGATGTTACTGCGGTAAAGAACGTGACCCTTGAGGTCAAGGATAAGGAGTTCCTGGTCCTTGTAGGGCCTTCAGGCTGCGGCAAGACAACGATATTAAGAATGGCTGCCGGGCTTGAAGAAGTTACCGAAGGCAAGTTGTATATAGGCGACAGGATGGTCAACGATATAGCCCCTAAAGACAGGAATATCGCAATGATATTCCAGAACTATGCGCTCTATCCTCACATGTCTGTATATGACAATATGGCTTTCGGACTTAAATTGAAGAAAGTCCCTAAGGCTGAGATCGACAGAAGAGTAAAAGAAGCAGCCAACATTCTCAACCTCGAAGATATGTTGAAAAGACTTCCAAAACAACTGTCCGGCGGCCAGAGACAGCGAGTTGCGGTCGGCAGAGCAGTGGTCAGGGAGCCTGCCGTTTTCCTTATGGATGAACCTTTAAGCAACTTGGACGCGAAACTCCGTGTGCAGATGAGGGCGTTCTTACAGGAGCTCTCTCAAAAATTGAAGACCACGATATTGTATGTGACCCACGATCAGGTTGAAGCCATGACCCTTGGACATAGGAT
>JAKLHX010000142.1 GCA_022709925.1 Candidatus Margulisiibacteriota bacterium | reverse complement strand
AGAACAAGCAGTCCCTGAACATTAAATTATCCCTTTCTGCTTTTGTGATGCCGGGAGCTCCGTCTTCCACAACAGAAGCTCCGGCCAACATGTCACAGGTGCCGAACATAGATCCTTTCTTCGAAACGATCTTTAAGCTGCCGTCAAAATATGAAAGAAAAATAGGTTCCTATAAGCCCCGCGTAACGGCTGCAAAAACCAACTTGCCAAAGTTCAAAGGGATATATAAGGGGGCAACTATAAAAGCATTCATAAATGACGAATTCTGCGCCGTAGGCGATACTATAGACGGGTTCACTGTAACCAAGATCTCAGGGAAATATGTCATTGTAACAAAGAACAAGATTAGATATACTCTAAAGTTAGGGAGGTGAGAAGGATGAAAAGGATTTTTGCGGCTGCATTGATAATTGCGGTTTGCTGCTCATCATATTGCCTCGCGCAACAGGTTGAGGACCAAACGGCAAAAGCGGATACACAAAAGATCTCTCTCAATCTTAAGAACGCGCCGCTGAACACCGTAATATATTCGCTGGGCAAAGAAGCCGGGATGAACATCGTAACAAGCGGAGCAATACAGGGAAAGGTCTCCGTAAACCTGAACAATGTTTCCCCTTATGAGGCTCTTATTGCGGTCCTTAACTCTTCCGGATACGGATATAAAAAAGAAGGGGAGATAATCAGGATCGCCGTCCCTCCTTCACAAAAACTTTCCGGGGAACAGTTGTTCTCCGAAAAAGGCCTTACAACAAGGGCTTTCATATCGAACAACCTTCTACCTACAGACATGGAAGAGCTCATAAAAAAGCTGGACTATAAAGATACCAAGATACTTTCGGCAAAAGGATCGAACGTGATAGTCGTAGAAGCTCCCGCCCAGGTAATAAAGAAAATAGACAGGATACTGCAAAAGCTGGACACCCCCCCGAACCAGGTGCTGGTGGAATCCCAGTTGATGGAAATAACCTTAGGCAATGCGGCAAATCCCGACGTCATGGGCGTGAAAGCAAAATACACAGGAACTAATTACTCGGCGCAGACCGAAGGTTTCGCGAATCCCGCGACTACCGGCACTCCAGGGTTTTACGCGCACGTAGTAAAAGGCAATGCGGAAGCCTATGTAGAAGCGCTGGAGAATAAAGAAGGGTACAATCTCCTGGCGAACCCTAAGGTAATAGCCGTATCCGGAAAGGCCGCAAATATAATAAGCGGCTCTAAATTGGGATATAAGACCACGCTTACGACCACGACGGGAACAAGCCAGAACGTGGACTTTTTGGAAGTAGGGACTAAGCTTTCATTCACCCCTTATATCTCAAGCGATGGGACCATAAGGATGGAGATCCACCCGGAAGTAAGCGAAGGGTCTATAACAACGGACGGTCTGCCGCAAAAACAGACCACAGAAGCTACCACGACAGTAATAGTAAAGGACGGGGAAACCATCATCATCGGAGGCCTTATAAAGAATAAGTCCAGGGAAACTGAAAAAGGCGTGCCTGTAGTAATGAACATCCCTTTTATAGGCAATTTCTTTAAGAGAAAAGAGCTTTTGTGGGAGAAAAAAGAGATCATAGTCATGCTTACTCCGCATATAATGACGCCTCAAAAGAACAAACAGTTTGCTCCTCAGATAGAGGATATGCAGAAAAAACAAAAGGACGCAAGGACCGGAGAAGCTCCGGATCTTTTGTGGTGGGTCAAATAGAATCTCTTAGGAGCCTCTTTGTATAATCGTGCTGGGGATGCGCGAATATCTCTTCTGTCGGCCCAGTTTCAACGATGCTGCCTTCTTTCATGACAGCGATTCTGTCGCATATACGTTCAGCCAATAAAAGGTCATGAGTTATAAAGAGATAGGTGAGCTTCTCCCTTTTTTTGAGCGTCAACAACAGATCGAGCATAGACCGCTGGAGTGTTTCATCAAGAGAAGAAAGCGGCTCGTCAAGTATAAGCAGTTCAGGCGCGGCAGCAAGGCTTCTTGCTATCGAGACCCTCTGGGCTTCCCCGCCTGAAAGCTGTCGCGGGAACCTATCCCCATACCCGGCAGACAACCCTACTTTTTTAAAATATTGGACCGCTCCCAAAACCGCCTGTTTTTTATTTGCGCCTGCCGCGATCATGGGCTCTGCCACAGCGTCGATAACTTTCATTTTTGGATTAAGACTGGCAATAGGGTCCTGGAATATCATCTGCGCCTTACCTTTTAGCAGAATACTGCCCGATGAAGGTTCTATAAGACGCATGATCAAGCGTGCCAGTGTCGATTTACCGCTCCCGGATTGACCTACAAGCCCCAATATCTCTTCCCGGGCCATGCTTAGGCGAATATGGTCAACCACCGTTCTGCTGCCGTATTTTTTTGATAGGTCGTTTATTTCCAAAAACCCGTCCATTATCAATAGATCCTCCCGACTATCTTGCCGCTCTTCATTATTGCTATCTTTTTACAATATTTTTTTACCAGGCGCATATTGTGGGAAATGAATATTATGGCCATGCCTTGTTCTGCCCTCAATCTCTCCAAAAGCCCCATGATAGAGGCCTGCGTAGAGACGTCCAGAGCGGTTGTCGGCTCATCGGCTATCAATAAACGCGCCTCGCACGATATCGCGATCGCGATCATCACACGCTGTCTCATTCCGCCGCTCAATTGATGCGGATATTGTCCGTATCTTATATGAGGTTCGCCTATCTCCACTTTTTCCAAAAGCGCTATCGCCCGGCTAAAAGCTTCTTTCCTTGAAACATTGAAGTGCTGTCTTATGGTCTCCGATATCTGTTCCCCTATAGTGATGACGGGATTAAGGCTTGTGAAAGGGTCCTGGAATATCATGGATATCTCTCTACCGCGGATCTTCCACATGTCGCTTTGAGATATCGAAAGCAGGTCGACACCGTTGAAATATATGCTGCCGGAAATTATCCGGCCGGGGTCGCTTAT
>JAKLHX010000141.1 GCA_022709925.1 Candidatus Margulisiibacteriota bacterium | reverse complement strand
CGTAATATTTCCCGACGCGCTCTATCTTGGCCACGAACATGGAATTTAGCGCGGGAAAAACCGCTTTCCCGACAAGTCCGGAGATCGTCTGGGCCCCTGCTCCGCACGCCATGACCAGAAAAGCATCGGCTCTCTCGACTTCATCCTTATGCGCGGAAAGATCTTTTTTGCAAAGCCTGCTGTCGCAAGTGGATTCGACTATAGCCGTTCCGACTATCTCTTTGCCGTCTTTTTTAAGCCTTTCGGCGAACTCTTTCACCTGGTCTTCTCCGCCGGTGGCTGCCGTCGTCGCGCATGTGCCGCAGCCGACTATAAAGACGCTTTTTGCGCCTTCCAGCATCCTTAAAACTTCGTCGTATTTTTTTTGTTCGGTAAGTATCATAGTTCTATCGGCTTCATATGCGGGAACAAAAGCACGTCCCTGATCGAATGGGAATCGGTCAGGAGCATTATAAGACGGTCGATGCCTATACCGAGCCCGCCTGTAGGAGGCATACCGTACTCCAGGGCTCTGACATAGTCTTCGTCCAGGGATTCCGTCTCTTCATCCCCGGCTTTTTTGAGCTCCATCTGTTTTTCAAAGCGGCTGCGCTGGTCTATCGGGTCGTTAAGCTCCGAGAATGCGTTTGCGATCTCCATCCCGGAAACTATCAGTTCGAACCTTTCGACGAGTTTTGAATCATCCCGTTTCTTCTTGGCCAGAGGGGACGTCTCAAGCGGATAATCCATTATGAATGTCGGCTGTATAAGATGGGATTCCACAAAACGGTCATAAAGTTCGTTTATGAGCTTCCCTTCGCCAAGGGTCTCGACATCGTCCACTCCCCTATCCTTGGCGAGCGTCCTTAATTTATCAAGAGGGATGTTTATGTCTATGCCCGCGAAATGTTTCAGGGCATCAGACAATGTCATTCTTTTCCAAGGGGTCGAAAAATCAAGCTCATGTTCCTTGAACTTTATCTTGAGAGTCCCGAATACGGTCTTGACCGCATCTGATATCAGCTCCTCGGTAAGCTTCATGACATCTTCATAGTCCGCGTACGCCTGGTATATCTCTATCATTGTGTACTCTGGATTATGCTTGATGGACATGCCTTCATTCCTAAATACCCTGCCAAGCTCAAATACTTTTTCAAAACCCCCGACAATGAGCCTTTTCAGATAAAGTTCCGGAGCGATCCTTAAAAAGAACGGCATATTAAGCGCGTTGTGATGCGTTTTGAACGGCCGGGCCGCCGCGCCGCCCTGCAGGGCATGCAGTATCGGCGTTTCCACTTCAAGGAATCCCTTGTCTTCGAGATATTTCCTTATGTGAGAGATCATCTTGCTGCGCAGTTCAAAGACTTTTTTCACTTCGGGATTTACGATCAGGTCCACATATCTCTGTCGGTATCTCATCTCTACGTCCTGGAGCCCATGCCATTTCTCAGGCAGAGGATGAAGGGACTTGGTAAGCAGAACAAAATCAGCGACCTTTATCGTTACTTCCCCGGTCTTGGTCTTGAATATCTTACCTTTAACGCCTATAAAATCACCAAGGTCCACCTTATCAAATATCTCGAACTTTTCAGGACCGATATTATCCTGTCTTACATATATCTGTATCTTCCCTGAACCGTCCTGTATATGAGCAAAAGCCGCTTTACCGTGCCCCCTCTTAAGCATGATCCTGCCGGCGACATTGTATTCTTTTTCGCTTTCCTGGCTATGGTCAAGGTCTTTATATTTACCGAGAAGGAACGAAGAATCCGCGTCTTTTTTGAAATTATAGGTAAAAGGGTCCATTCCTTTGGACCTGAAAAAATCCAGTTTTTCTCTTCTAAGCCGGAGTAACTCGCTCAGCTCTTCTTTTGTCTCTATCGGTCCGTTTTCCATATCTGCTCCCATAACATGTAAAGTCCCTTCAATGTAAGATCCGGGTCGACAGTCATAATTATATCAGTTTTGGATGATATCTTGCCCGCAAGCCCGCCTGTAGCGACCACACGGGCATCTTTGCCGAGCACCCTCTTGAACCTCTTCACCATGCCTTCTACTATCCCCACATATCCATAAAGTATCCCTGACTGCATGGCAGAGACAGTATCCCTGCCTATGACGACCGAAGGTATTTTAAGTTCTACCAAAGGGAGTTTCGCGGTCTTTTCATGGAGGGCATCCCTTGATATAGAGATCCCCGGAGCTATCGCCCCTCCAAGATACCGCCCTTTCCTGTCAACAGCGCAAAAAGTCGTGGCCGTTCCGAAATCTATTATTATCGCCGGCTTGCCGTACAGCCTTATTGCGGCATACGCGTTCACCAGCCTGTCGGAACCTACTTCCTTCTTATCCTCAAGACCTATTCCCATTATGCCGTCAAATATACCGGCAGAGACAAAAAACGGTTTTATACCGTATAATTTCACGACCATTGATGCTATCTTTTTGTCGATCTTCGGGACTACGCTCGAGATCACAACGCCTTCTATGAATGCTTTTTTGAAAGAGGAAAGGAAAGTTAAGACCCTTTTATCGGTAGTCTCGAAGCGAACAGAATCCTTTACATTACCGTTCTCACACAGGGCGGCAACGATATTGGTGTTGCCTATGTCTATCGCGAGCAGCATGACTGGATTATATCACGAGGTCTTAAGACTTAGCTCTTTGAAATCTTCAAAGGGATCCGACGATAAATATAAAAGGGGTATATATGGCAACGGCATCTCTTCTGACATGCGGCGAAAGATCACGCATATGGCAGCTTCACAGGCAGCTGGATATACCGGCTCCCAGACTCGCTCATATACGTCAGGTAACAACAAATTATTTGGAAATGAGAAAAGGCAATTCGGGACGGTTTTATCGCATATTATCTCCTGAAAACCGAAAATTCGAGGACAAAAAAGCCTACAACGAAAAGATAGGGTGGCTTTTTGACACCCATAATGAAATAACCCCTGAGAACCAGGCTAATCTTGAAGCCGGCATACGG
>JAKLHX010000140.1 GCA_022709925.1 Candidatus Margulisiibacteriota bacterium | reverse complement strand
CCGCAATATAACGGGGCCTTCGCAGGCAAAAAAACTTATTGGTGATATAAAAAGGTTTACGCGCGAAGATCTCCTTGTCTGTGTTGATGTCGAAGGCGGCCGGGTGAACAGGCTCAAGCCGAAATACGGGTTTTCGGATATTCCGAGCGCGCAGGAATTGGGACGGCAGAACGATCTTGTTAAGACGGAGCGAGTGGGAGAGGAGCTCGCAAAAGAACTGAAAGACAACGGTTTCAACCTGAACTTTGCGCCGGTCGTCGATGTGGATATCAACAAAGACAATCCTGTGATAGGAGCTCTCGGCAGGTCGTTCTCTTCTGATCCGGATATAGTCACGGATAATGCGATAGCTTTTATAAAAGGACACAGGAAGTACGGAGTGCTCACGGCGATAAAACATTTTCCGGGGCACGGCAGCTCCGCTTCCGACAGCCATCTGGGACTTGCGGATGTCACCGGCACTTATAAAGACATAGAACTTATGCCTTACAAAGATATAATCAAGTCCGGCTACGCCGATATCGTAATGACCGCGCATGTGATGAACAGGAATATCGATCCTAATCATCCCGCGACACTGTCGCAGAAGTTCATAAAGGATATCCTTAGAAAAAAGCTCGGGTTCAGAGGCGTCGTGATCTCGGATGACATGCAGATGGGTGCGATCGTTGATAATTACGGTTTTGAGGACGCTGTCGTGATGGCGGTGAACGCCGGCTGCGACATGCTGGTGATCGGCAACAATTCCCAAGTGTATGACGAGTCCGCGCCATACAGGGCCGTTGACGCGATATTCAACGCGGTCAGATCAGGCCGTATATCGCGTGACAGCATAGACGAGGCTTACGGGCGCATAACCGGGCTTAGGTAAGGGATCCCAGTGAGAATCCTACCGATACGGAGCCATCCTTTGCAAGTTTGAGCGCCGTTCCGTTATTGATGCTGTTCCTTCCGATAAGCACCGGTTCCATACATAGGAAACCCCCTTCATTCGGGTCCGCCCAAAGCACCATTTGTTCCGGATGTATCCAGTCGGCATGCGATGCTTCGGCGAATATTTCATATCTTATTTGCTGACCTATTGACGGATAATCAAGATCGAATATCCCAAGTCCGTTCAGGATGCAGTGTTTTTCCAGTGCAGTAAGCTTTTCAAAACGTGCCTCGCCGGCCTTAAGTATACTTGCCGTTTTTCTTATCCAGTCACTGCCGTCAAAATATTCAAGCCCCTCAAGGCCTTCTACATTCATGCCTTCTAACCAGGTCAGGTAAGTATGGATCGCAAGGTCCGTAATCATTGATCCCGTTGCCGTGACATTATAAAAGAATGTCCCATTATCCTTGATAGTCCCTTTTGCGACAAGTTTTCCATTATAGGGATAATTCTCGTCTGCCGGGCGCTCATATGTAAGTACCGCGGTATTCTCATTTGGCTGTTCCGCTTTCCACTCTCCGGTCCTTGAAGGCCCGTGCATAGGGAGCGTCCGGACCTCTTCTCCAAGCCTGTATCTTTCAAGCGAATATCTGCCGTATATCCCGCCGTCGGCAGGGTTGCCGTTTTCATCAAGCTTTATATCGCTTCCGTCGCCTTTTAAGCTCAGCCTGCCGAAATTTGGCCAACATGTGTGAGTCGACCGGGCCGGCTTTGCAGGGTTAGTGTAAAGAGGGCTGAATCCGCTTTCTTCACCCTTTGGCCAGAAAGAGATAGGTCTTGCTCCTTGTGTCGCGATCAATGCCTGAGCCGCGCAATTCCTGTTAGTCAGTCTTACGGCGTTGAACCCGTACCTTGATACCATTTGTATAGCCATCTGTTTTTCTCCCTTATTATTTGCAGGTCATTTCCTTATCGACGGCTTTACCCGGGAATTTCACTTTAATAAAAAATATCTTGAAAAATGCAAGTTTCGGGTGTATCATCTCGAGTAATAATAAAGCGGTGATTTATAGGTGAATTGCTCCGCTACACCCCCACACCTATGCATAGGTGTGGGGGTAAATAAATGTGCTAAAGAGCCGGGACAGGCAAGCCCTGTGTCAAGCCAAGCTCAAAGCTTGGCTTATTTTTTTATTTTCCTATGTCTTCGTTCCAAAGCGATGGCTTTGAACGGATGAAATCAGCCATGAGGTCTTTGCATTCTTTCATGTCCAGGTTTATAAGCTTTAATCCTCTTTTTTTTGAATAGGCTTCAGGCCCTTTGAAGGTCTTGTTCTCGCCGATCACCACTGCGGGGATATTATAAAGAAGTATGGCCCCTGTGCACATGTCGCATGGTGATAGGGTAGAGTATATTACGCATTTTTTATAATCGCTTGCTTTAAGCCTTCCCGCGTTCTCCAGGCAGTCCATTTCCGCGTGTAGGATAGATGAGTCTTTTTGGACTCTCTTGTTGTGTCCTCTTCCGATTATCCTTCCGTTCTTTACGAGTACCGATCCTATAGGGATGCCGCCTTCGCGCAGGCTTTTTCTCGCTTCTTTCAAAGCTTCTTTCATGAACCTTGTGTGGCGGTTTTTCATAACAGCATTATTATAGTATAAAATTCAGCAGTGTTCCTACGATCAGCGATGCCGCTACCATTATCGCCGTCGATCTGATGCCGTCTTTTGCTCCAAGCTCTTTGAACAGGACGGCAAAAGTGGCAACGCACGGAAAAGACATCGAAAGGACGACGGAAGCGATGATAAGCTGTTTTATCGAAAGATCCAGAGGGATCAGCAGGCCGGCCGCTATGTCTTTTCTTAAGAACCCTACGGCTATCGCTGATATGGCTTCTTTTGGCAGTCCGAACAATCCCGTGACCACCGGAGCGGCCGCCGAAGCTACGGCATTGAAGAAGTTGAAGATATAGAGCAGGTCTATTATGAACACTCCGATTATCACGACGGGAAGAGCTTCTTTTAAAAAGTATTTTATCCTGACCCATGTCTTCGTGAAAAGGACCCTTGCCGGCGGGAACCGGTAGGGTGGGATCTCTATGAGTA
>JAKLHX010000014.1 GCA_022709925.1 Candidatus Margulisiibacteriota bacterium | reverse complement strand
AAAGGTCCTTTTTATAGGGGATATTTTCGGGAAACCCGGCAGGAGCTGTCTTAAAAGGGTCCTGCCGGAACTCAAGAAAGAGCTGTCCCCAGATGTGATCATAGCCAACGGTGAAAATATCGCCGGAGGCATGGGTATCAGCGAGAAAAAGTACAGAGAGCTTATCGAATCCGGCATTGATGCCGTTACGCTCGGGAACCATGTCTGGCACAATAAAGAATTCATGAACGAGATACAAAACTGCCCTATGGTGGTAAGGCCGGCCAATTATCCCCCGGGGACTCCGGGCAAAGAAAAGATCGTCTGCAAAGGCGTAGGGATCGTCAATCTTCTGGGCAGGGTCTTTATGAAAGAACTTGACTGCCCTTTCCGCGCCGCAGAAAGGCTCATAAAAGAACTAAGGAAAGAGACCCCGATAGTGCTCGTGGATATCCATGCCGAAGCAACCTCGGAAAAATATGCTATGGGATGGTACCTGGACGGCACCGTAAGCGCAGTGCTTGGGACGCATACGCATGTCCAAACTGCTGACGAAAGGATACTGCCTAGAGGGACCGCATATATAAGCGATGTGGGCATGGTAGGTCCTTACAACTCTGTAATAGGCGTCGAGAAAGAACCTATCATAGAAAAATTCCTGACTCAAATACCCAAACGATTTGAACCGGCAAAGAGCGGGCCGTGCGTCTTCAACGCGGTACTGATCTCGATCGACGAATCCGACGGGAAAGCCAAAGAGATAAAAAGGATATTCAAAGTGGTGGAAGAAGAGCGGCAGATCAGCGTTTAAGGCTCTTTATGCTGTCTTCAAGGACGGCTTTTTTGCCTTCCATATCTTGAAGTTTGGTCTTTTCAGCCTCAACAAGCTCCGGTTTTGCCCTGTTCACGAAATCAGGATTATCAAGCTTTGCCTTGATGCGGGAAATAAATGACTCGGTATCCGCCAGCGTCTTTTCAAGCCTCAGCAATTCCTTGTCTATATCGATAAGCCCTCCGAGCGGCACATAGATCTCGGCTCCGGGAACAACGGCCATGGCGCTCTGAGGCGGCCTTTGTGAAGAAGAACTTACGATCTTTACTTCTTTTGCTTTTACGAGGGCTCTTATATATTGCTCCCCTTCTTTAAGTACATCTCCGTATTGCTCGGCACAGATGACAACCTCTATTTCTTTCCCTGAAGGAACATTCATCTCAGCTCTTATATTCCTGACGGCCCTGATGGCGTTTATTATAAGCGCCATTTTTTCTTCCGATGCGCGGTCTTCAAGGTCTTTTCTGCTGACAGGCCACTTTGAAAGCATTATCGTTCTTTCTTTAGTGTCGAGCTTTGAGAATATCTCTTCGGTTTCAAAAGGCATGAACGGATGAAGGATCTTTAATGTGCCGGACAATACAAAATTGAGTACTTTAAGAGTATTGTCTTTGTTGTGACCGCCGTAAAGTGATATTTTAGAGAGCTCGACGTACCAGTCGCAGAATTCGCTCCATATGAACTCATAAAGCCTTCTCGCGGATTCGCCGAACTCAAAATTATCGAGCAGATCAGTTATTTGGGATGCCGTGAGATTGAACCTGGACAAGATCCATCTGTCCGCCATAGAAAGGGATTTTTCATCAAAATCCGTCTTGAGAAGATTGCCTTCCTGCATGAAGACGAACCTTGATACGTTCCATATTTTATTTGCAAAATTGCGGCCTTCGGTGATCTTTTCTTCGGCAAGTTTCAGGTCTTGGCCGCCGGCAGTGACCAGTGACACAAGAGAGAACCTGAGAGCGTCGGCGCCGGCATGGCTTATCACGTCCAAAGGATCTATTACATTGCCGACCGATTTGCTCATTTTTTTACCGGTCACGTCCCTTATCAGGCCGTGTATGAATACTTTAGAAAAAGGCTCTTTACCCATGAATTTGGTCCCCATCATTATCATCTTTGAGACCCAGAAAGTAATGATGTCGTAACCTGTTATCAGAACGCTTGTAGGATAGTAAGTTCTCAGCTCAGCCGTCCCTGCGGGCCACCCAAGAGTGGAAAAAGGCCACAAAGATGAAGAGAACCAGGTATCAAGAACATCCTTGTCCTGGACCATATGCTTGCTGCCGCACTTGGGACAATTAGTAGGATCTTCTTCGGCTACTACCACTTCGCCGCAGGCACAGTACCAGACGGGGATGCGGTGCCCCCACCATATCTGCCTTGAGATGCACCAATCGTGGAGGTTCATCATCCAGTCGAGATAGACCTTTGTCCATCTTGACGGAATATAATCTATTTTCCCTGATTCGACGGCTTTTATGGCTTTCTCCGCAAGCGGGGCGACCTTTACGAACCACTGGTCCGACAGATACGGTTCTATCTCGGTCTTGCATCTGTAGCATTTCCCGACATTGTTGCCGTAATCTTCTATCTTCTCTATGTATCCGCCCTCTTCCAGGTCGGCAACTATCTGGGTCCTTGCTTTGCTCCTGTCGAGTGTCTCATATTTTGAAAGGTTGTTTTTTTCTTCGCTGCTTAACTCTTCCAGGGTTATCTTCCCTTTAGGAGTAAGAATATTTATCTTCGGGAGATTGTGCCTTACGGCCATCTCATAATCGTTCGGGTCATGGGCAGGAGTGACCTTTACGGCACCGGTACCGAAAGACGGATCAACAAAAGGATCCTTGATAACAGGGATCTTCCTTCCCACCAGAGGAAGTATGAGCATTTTGCCGACGAGACCGGCGTAGCGCTCATCATCCGGATTAACGGCAACGGCAGTGTCCCCCAACATCGTCTCGGGACGGGTTGTCGCGACCACGACCTTGTCACTAGACCCTTCTATAAGGTACTTTATATGCCACAGGCTGCCTTTTTTGCTCTCATGCTCTACCTCGATATCGGATATTGCTGTAGTACAGCGAGGGCACCAATTCACCATGCGTTTGCCCCTGTATATAAGCCCTTCGTTATATAAAGAGACGAATGCTTTCCTGACGGCCTTTGAAAGGCCGCTGTCCATGGTAAATCTCTCCCTGCTCCAATCGCATGAAGCCCCCAGTCTCCTAAGTTGTCTCGTTATTGTCCCGCCGTATTCCTCCTTCCACTTCCACACCAATTTGATGAACTCTTCCCTGCCTATGTCCTCTTTTTTCTTGCCTTCTTTTGCAAGGGATTTTTCAACGACATTTTGAGTGGCTATTCCCGCGTGGTCCGTCCCGGGGACCCACAACACCTTGAACCCTTTCATCCTCTTATAGCGCACAAGGACGTCCTGGAGGGTATTATCGAGCGCATGGCCCATATGCAGTGATCCGGTAACATTCGGAGGAGGTATCACTATGGTAAAACAACCTAAGGATTTGTCTTGTATCGCGGAGGCAGGACCGTCCGGAGAGAAGTAATTGCCTTCTTCCCAGATCTTATACCATTTTTCCTCGGTCTCTTTTGGGTCGTATACTTTCGGGATATCGATCATAGATAATTCTCTATAATTCTTGAGCCGTCCCAATCTAAAAGTTTGAGATAGCTGCCCATGCCTTCGAAAGAAGCGTCTTTCGGGATAAGACCTATTATCTCGCTGCTTTCCACGAATATATTCTTTTTGGCAGCCTGTGCGCTGACCGTATCAAAAACCTTTTTTATTGAAGACGATCTGAAGTTCACAATGTTCACCGCTACTTGGGCTATGTTCCTGCTTTCAAGATAGACCCCTATCGCCCGAACACCCCTGAGTCCGCCGTTCTTTTCCCTTATATTTTCGGCTATCTCCTTGGCTATATTGATATCGTCGGTTTTCAAGTTGATGTTAAAAGCTATCAGTATATCCCTTGCACCTACGGCAACAGCGCCGGCCGTAGGATGGAGCTTCATAGGGCCGAAATCCGGCTTCCCTTCCGGGGTGCATATGCGCTCGGCAACCCCTTCTATGCCGCCGCGCCTCACGTATGAAAGCTCTTTCCTCTCGGGACGTTTGGCTATATTACCGTAGATATACACGGGAAGATGCAATTCTGCGCCTATTTTTGAAGATATATCGTTCCTGAGTTTTACGCAATCGTTAAAAGTAGCTCTCTTTATCGGCACAAAAGGTATAACATCAACAACGCCCATGCACGGATGCACGCCGGAATGTTTAGTGAAGTCTATAATGCCTACGGCTTTTTTAACGCCTTGATAGACGGCATCTTTAAGGGAATCGTTCTCTCCAAAAACCGTTACGACAAGCCTCCCGTGGTCCGTATCAAGCGAATGGTCGGCAATTATAACATTAGGGCCTGCGGACTTCATGGCGCTCACTATCTGCTGGGCAGCGGAAGTGTCCTTGCCAATACTAAAATTAGGGACGCATTCTATGATCTTTTCCATAAAAAAATTATATCAGGTTTCTCAGGCGAATAATGTGCCCTGGTCCAGAAGCGGCTTGTTCTTTTCTTCGACCTCTTGCTCTTTAGGGAGCTGTTCAAAATACTTGTCGAGATCTTCCCCCTCGAGGGTCTCTTTTTCGCGGAGGTCCTTTGATATGGTGACAAGCTTCTCTTTGTTCTTTATGAGGAGCTTTTTAGCTTTTTCATAGCACTCTTCTATGATGGAATTTATCTCTTTGTCTATCTTATCGGCTGTTTCATCGCCATAGTCCTTATGTTCACCCAAGTCCCTGCCCAGGAATACCTGCCTATCAGGCTTGCCGAATGTCCTTGGGCCAAGAGTGCTCATACCGTACTCGCAAACCATTTTCCTTACAAGTTCCGTGACCTTTTCAAGGTCGTTATGGGCACCGGAAGTCAGCTCCGCGAATATGAGCTCTTCGGCTACCCTGCCTCCCAGCATAACGATGACCTGTTCCAACACTTCTTCCTTCGTTATCAGGTATTTGTCCTCAAGCGGCAGCTGAAGCGTATATCCGAGGGCAAAGCCTCTCGGGAGTATCGATATCTTGTGCACAGGGTCGGCATTCGGCAAAAGCTTTGCCAAAAGTGCATGGCCGACCTCATGTATGGCAACAACATTTTTTTCTTTGTCATTTATTACCCTGCTCTTCTTGGAAGGCCCTGCCACTACCCTGTCTATCGCCTCTTCGGCCTCCATCATCGTCACTTTTTTCTTGTCGCGCCTTGCGGCAAGGAGGGCCGCTTCGTTCAAAAGGTTCTCAAGGTCAGCCCCTGTAAATCCTGGGGTCCTTCTGGCAAGTATATCGAGCTCAACGCCGCTATCGATCTTCTTGCCTTTTGCATGTACTTCCAGGATCTCTTTCCTGCCTTTGATGTCCGGTTTGTCCAATACTATCTGCCTGTCAAACCTGCCGGGACGCAGCAGCGCAGGGTCCAGGATGTCTGGCCTGTTAGTGGCGGCGATTATTATCACATTGGTCTTCTGGTCGAATCCGTCCATCTCGACAAGAAGCTGGTTAAGGGTCTGCTCTCTTTCATCATGACCGCCTCCGAGCCCGGCTCCCCTGTGGCGGCCCACGGCGTCTATTTCATCCATGAATATGATGCATGGAGAACTTTTCTTGGCCTGAGTAAAAAGGTCCCTTACCCTGGAAGCGCCGACCCCGACGAACATCTCGACAAAATCAGAGCCCGAAAGCGAGAAGAAAGGCACATCCGCCTCTCCGGCGATCGCCCTGGCAAGAAGCGTTTTTCCGGTACCCGGAGCTCCCATAAGAAGGACCCCTTTTGGTATCCTGGCGCCTATATCATTGAATTTCTTAGGGGATTTGAGGAATTCCACGATCTCTTTAAGCTCGTCTTTTGATTCGTCCACTCCCGCCACGTCCGCAAATGTGACTTTTTTATCCGATATCAACGGCTTCGCCCTGGACCTGCCGAAAGAGAGGGCTGAAGAATTAGCCGACTGTGCCTGCCTCATCAGGAACCACCACAAAAGAGCAAAGAAAAGTAGGGGCAGGATTATCTGTATCAGAAAGTTCACTAACCATCCTGAATCGGAAGGAGGCTCTACTTTTATCGCTACTTTTTTCTGTCTCAGGTTCTGCACTAGGTTAGGATAATTTATCGCCCGGGTCTTAAAGACCTTGCCGTCCGCAAATTTACCGCTTATCATATCGCCGGATATGGATATCTGTTTAACGGCTCCGGAATCCACTCTGTTCAAAAATTCGGAAAAAGATATCTCTTTTTGAACCTGAGCGGACCCAAAAAACGGGGAAAGAAGCCCAACAATGATAAGGGCGACCACGCTGTAGATGGCTATATTTTTCCAGCTGTCCTTCAAATCACACCTCTATAATGGAATTATACTTCACTTTGGAGTGCCAGACAACCTTCGCTTAGACTTGGCTTCCCGCCAGAGCTCTTCCATTTTTTCAAGCGATAAGCTCGATATTTTAAGCTTCTTCTTGCGGCAATATGACTCTATATACTTGAACCTCTTTGAGAACTTGTCCGTGGCCGATTGTAAAAGCTCTTCGGAATCAAGGTCGAGCTTGCGCGCCACGTTGACGATGGAAAAAAGCAGGTCTCCCATCTCTTCGGAGACCCTGTTCTTATTGATACGCGAACCCGTCAACAATTCTTTTACTTCCTCAAGCTCTTCAAAGACCTTCTCCCATGCTCCCGCAACGCTGTCCCAATCAAAGCCGACCCGTGCGGCTTTCTTCTGAGCCTTGTCCGCCCTATAAAGCGCCGGCATGGCCTTCGGGATAGAATCAAGTATGGACCTTGTCTTTGCTTCCCCTGACTTTATCTCTTCCCAATTCTTCCACACCTGGCCGACACCTCTCACCTTTTTTTTGGAGAAAACATGAGGATGCCTTCTTATCATTTTTTCGCTTATTGCCTTGACAACGTCACCTATTGAGAACTTGCCTTTTTCTTTTGCGATCTGTGAATGAAGGACCACCTGCAAAAGGACGTCCCCGAGTTCGTCCTTAAGCTTGTTGTCGTCTTTCCCGTCTATCGCATGCACGGCCTCATAAGCTTCTTCAATCATATACGGCTTTAAGGACCTGTGGGTCTGTTTCTTGTCCCAGGGGCAGCCGTTCTTGCCTCGCAGCTTTTTTATGACCTCTACAAGACCGTCGAATTCTCTCATAACTCAATTATATAACATTCGGAAGCCCGCTATTTGATACAAGAAAACGGGGCAATGGACCGATATATATACGAAATGGCTATACCATCTGAAATAAGCGTTAATACCATATCTCCCGGGAAAGTGGCTCCGGCAATGGCTTCTTCCGCCCAAAAGTCCAAATCCGGCATGTCGCCTGATGACGCGTTGAGCATGTTAAAACTCGTGAACGTAGGGAAGAACGTACTTGACACATCTTCTCTTAAAAAAGACCCCGCAGTTATCCTAAGGATAGCCCAGCAGATCATTGATGCCAGGAAAATAGGCACTCCCGGGGTCGAATTTGAGAACGGCAGGATATCGATATCCGAAGAGCTCTTTAGTAAGATCGTTTCATCTTCGGGTAAAAATCCTGAACAAACCGAGCAAATATCAAATACATCCGGCAATGCCGCTTCCGCGGCAGGAATGTTCGCTCAGATACCTCCGGAGATAGAAAAAACCAGGAAAAAAGGAACTTCTAAAGAGATTATATCCGAAGAGATCGCTGCGGACCCCGAAAAAGATACGGATTCTCAAATAAAACTTTCTTCGCCGCAGGCATATTTCATACTCATCGACATAGTCCCTCCCAAAGGAGGCCGATATATAGTCCGGGCCAAGGAAAAATTCGGGGACGACCCGGAAGAACAGCAAGAGCTTGAGACCGGGCTTCAATCTTTTTGGAAGGATTTCGGGAACAGCGTGTCCGTGAACGCAAGGCACTCCAGTTTTATCATAGAACCGAAAATACTGGTCGGCGGTTTCGTGAACCCTGAAGTGTCCAAAAAACTCGTCTGGGTCTATGTATCCCAATCAACGGAAGAAAAGATCAAAACCAATAAAATAGAAGCCTCCGGAACGGTCATTATATTAAGGCCGTCACCGAATACGAGCGAAGTGGCTTTTTCAAGCGAAAAGATCCTGGAATATATCATGAAATACATGACGACCCCTATGGACAGCGGGAACGTATCGGCAGAATACTCCGAAAAAATCCGTGACCATAACGTGAACGGCCCTCCCGATCAGGCCTGAATCCCGTTCAAAAAACTTTTTACTTTTGCGATGATCTCTCTCGGGGAAAGTCCTTTTACATAGAGCCTTTCCTTGCCCGAAGGCCTTTCGATCAATACCATATCCCCTTTTTGCAAGATGCTCTTTACTTTCTTAACTGAAGCCATTGTCCTTATCTCCACGATCAAGAACAGGTTCTTCACCTGTTGAGGGACGCTTCCGAAACGGTCGTTCAATTCGCCCATAAGCTCCTTGGCTTCTTCGGCGTTTGCGACAGAATTCATCCTCTTGTAGATCGCTATGCGCTCTATTTCCTCGGTTATATAATCCTCGGGGATGAATGCGTCCATCTTTATCTCCACTACAGGGGCTGTCCTGCGAAGCATTGGCTCCCCTTTCGCGGCAGCAGAGACCTCTTTCAGAAGCTCGCAATAGAGATCGAACCCTATTGATATCATGTGGCCGTGCTGCTGAGCTCCGAGCACATTTCCGGCGCCCCTTATCTCCAGGTCTTTCATCGCTATCTTCTGGCCTGAACCCAGGTCGGTAAAAGACTTTATAGCGGTAAGCCTTTCGAGCGACTTGTCCGTGAAAAGACGGCCTTCTTCATACAACAGATAAGCATTGGCCTTTACGGCAGATCTGCCCACGCGTCCGCGAAGCTGATAAAGCGTTGAAAGTCCCATCCTTTGGGGATTCTCTATTATTATCGTGTTGACGTTCGGCATATCAAGGCCTGATTCTATGATCGTAGTGGTCACCAGGACATCAAACTTCCTGTCTATAAAATCGGTCATGATCTCTTCAAGCGCTTTTTCGTTCATCTGCCCGTGGGCAAAGGCTATCCTTGCGAACGGACATATATGCTTTAGCTTATTCACCGTGGAACTTATAGAATCGACCCTGTTATGGACATAGAACACCTGGCCGCCTCTTTCCATCTCCTTTTCTATCGCCTGCCTTATTACCGATTTTTCCCACGGCATCACAAATGTCTTTATGCTGCTGCGGCCCGGAGGCGGGGTCTCTATAACGCTCATGTCCCATATCCCGGAAAGCGCCATATACATGGTCCTTGGTATGGGGGTCGCGGACATTGCAAGCACATCCACATTGTTCCTGAATTTTTTTATGGCCTCCTTATGGGACACCCCGAAGCGCTGCTCTTCATCTATTATTAGCAGCCCCAGGTCCTTGAACTTTATGTCTTTGTTAAAAAGCCTGTGGGTCCCTATCACTATATCTACCGCTCCGCTCTCGATCTTTTTTATAATGCCCTTTTGTTCCGTCTGCGACCTGAACCTGGAAAGCATGTCGACGACAAAAGGGAACGGAGAGAACCTTTCCTTAAAAAGAAGGTAATGCTGTTCTGCAAGTATGGTCGTAGGAACAAGCAGGCAAACCTGCTTGCCGTTGTCCGCTGCTTTAAAGGCGGCCCGCAGCGCTACTTCGGTCTTGCCGAAGCCCACATCCCCGCAAAGCAGCCTGTCCATCGGCTTTTCGGACTCCATATCCTTTTTAACCATGGCAACAGCCTCGATCTGATCAGGGGTCTCCTCGTAAGGGAAGGCCGATTCAAATTCTTTCTGCCACTGGCTGTCCGGAGCGAACGCGGTAGAGCGGCTTTTGTTCCTTGAGGAATAAAGCTGCAAAAGTTCCTTGGTGAGGTCTTTGAGGGAGTTCTTTGCTTTTTTCTTCGTATGTATCCATTCGCTTGTTCCGAGTCTGTTCAATTTTGGCGGACTTTCTGCCGGGGCGCTGTATTTCGAGATGAGATGCATCTTGCTTATCGGCACATAAAGGCAATCTTCACCGGCATATTGTATAAAGAGGAAATCCGATTGGACCCCGTCTATCGATTGCCTTTCCACCCCTTTATATACTCCGATCCCGTAATCTTTGTGCACTACAAAGTCCCCTTCTTTAAACCCGAGATCGAATTTTTTTACCGGAGAGGTTTCCTTAAGCGCCTTGAAACGTCTTCTCGGTATATGCTCTCCGAATATCTCGAGGTCCGTGTACAGACGGATATTACCGCCCGGAATATAGAAACCTTCCGAAAGTTCTCCGTGAATGATGTTTACTTTTTGGACGATATCGGAAAATATCTCCTTTAGCCTCATGGCCTGTTTGCTTACCACGAAAACCTTGTCTCTGGTCTTTGTCAGGGCCAATATCATCTTGTCCATATCACCGTTGAAAGACCCGGGAAGCTCGCAACCGATATCGATACCGCACTTGTCTTTGACAGGGAATCTGCTTAAAAGGACCGTTTTTGACCCGCGGGGGATATTAGACGGGATATCAACGCCCTGCGGCAAACTTAACAGGACCAGCGGAGGTTTTTTAAAAAGGTCGAAGATATTGCCTGCGTTTTCCTCGTAAAAAGGCAGTGCTACCGTCTCTTCAAAAACGCCCGTAGATCTTTGGGAAACTAGGTCGAACTCTCTTATCGATTCTACGGCATCAAAAGACACCTCTATCCTTTTTGGCCTGTCTCCCGGACTAAAAATATCGATTATGCCGCCTCTTACGGAAAATTCGCCCTCTTCTTCAACCATATATACGCGGCTGTAACCAAGTTTGAACAAAGAAAAAGATAGGGCGCCCATATCGGCCTTTTGCCCCTTTTTTATATTTATGAGCTTGGCTTTTATCCCGTCCTTTTTGTATGTTTTTTTCAGGAAAGAATCCAGCGAACCGGCAACAGCCACATTTTTTGCGCCTGAAGCGATCCTGCCTATTACCGGAAGCCTCAATTCCGGGGCTTCATTATCCAGAAGATCGATATTAGGACCGGCGCCCAGGAACATTTTTGAGTCTCCGCATATCCGCTCGGCTTCATCACTGCTGCCGCAGACGATCGCCGTGTCAAGACCTGACCGTGCAACGATATAAGACACCAGCGCGGACTCGGAGGTGTTCCATATCCCAGAAACAGCTTCTTTGGAGAGGATGTTTTCTACAGGGAACTGATCTAAAAAAAACTCTATTACAGGGGAAAGGTCCATTTGGTTTAAGCGTCTCTTTTGTTAAAAACGTTCATCGCTGAGGCGGTCCCTTCGGTGATGATGGATCCTATAGCGTCGCAAGCATTATCGATGCAGCGGCCGATCTCTTTCTTATCTTTGCCGGAAATACCGGAAAGCACATATTCGGCTCCGGTCTGACTTTCACGTTCAGGCTTGCCCACTCCTATCCTTATCCTTATGAACCCTCCGGAACCGATCGAAGATATTATGGACCTTATCCCGTTGTGCCCTGCCGAACCGCCCCCGTTCTTTATCTTCATGGTGCCGGGGGGCAGATCTATTTCATCATGGACCACTATGATTTTTTCCGGCTTGATATTATATTTCTTCATAGCCGAGCTGACGGCTTGCCCGGAATTGTTCATGTAAGTCTGCGGCAATAGAAGCACGACGTCCGAACCTGATATATTGGCTTTGCAGGACAAGGAATCAAGATTGGCCTTAAATAGAAGCTCGGCTTTTAAGCGCTTTGCGAGTTTTGTGACGGCTTTGAATCCGACATTGTGCCTTGTGTTCTCATACTGCCTGCCGGGATTGCCGAGACCGACTACAAGATACATGATAATAGATTATATCATCTATTCTTGCGGCTCTATCTTCAGCATCGATTTTACGCCGTAGCCCTTATTCCAGTTCAGGAGGGCTTCTATCCTGGCAACACCGAAATCGGTCTTTGCAAGGATCTCCGCGGCTTCTGCACGGGTAAGCCCCTGTTTAGGCGCGAACCTGTCCGTCGCAATATAGTCCAGGATGCCTTTTTGTTTCAAAGTATCTATGCGGCCGGCCGCCCAGTGTTTTACCCCGACATCGGAATACGGTTTTTCATTTGAATACAATTTTTCATCGGGAGAGGTCAACTCCTCGTCGTTGAACCTTGAAGCAACTGATGCGCCTTCAGCACGGGTGATCTTTCTATCCGCTTTGAATTGCTTGTCCGGATATCCTATAACAAGACCTGCATCTTTTGCGGCCTCTACATATCTGGCTGACCAGTGATAATAAGGAAGGTCAGGGAACACTTTCTTCTCTATCGTCCCTCTTATATCTTCTTTGGTCGTCTTGACCATCATGGTCGTAAGTTCGGCCCTGGTGAGCACCTGGTTCGGCCTGAACAGGCCGTCCGGATAACCTTCAAAAAGGTCCGCTGTAGCGCCCAGTTCTATCGAATCGGTAGCCCAATAATCGTTAGGGACGTCTGCGAATGTCGCGACCCTTAAGATCCTTCTCTTCTTAGCCTGCAGAAGGTTCCCGTTCTTATCCAAAGCTTCCGCGATAAAAGATCTCTTGCCGAAACCTTTTATAGGCGTCTTTACCTTGAAGGTCTTTTCGCCGTCGATCACTTCTATAGGAACTTGTACCCCGTTTATTTCCAATTGCTCTACTTCCGGCCTTACTATCCCGTATATCCTCACATAATCTTTCCTGGTTATATATTTGTCTCTCGGCTTTAAGAAGGAAATGTATTCTTTATCGGACTTTTCCTCTTTTTTGTCTTCGCCGACATAAGATATAGAGAAGAAATGGGTCGCATTCTCGGCTATGCTGCTGTAAGGATGGTATGCATAATCAAACCTGATGCCGGCAAGTTTTAATCCGACACCGCAGGTAAAATTGGTAGCTTCGGATATATCTACGGTCCCGGGACGAGGGTCCCTGTCTATACCGGCTCTCAAAGTGATCATGTCTATAGGCGAAACTTCGGCTCCAAGATGCATGCCCGAAGGTCTGCTGCCGTCATTGTATATATCGATGTCCGCGGCAAGATCTACTTTTACTGATGATTCAAGGATAGAATTATCTTCATCCCCAAGAAGAGATATCTTTGCGCCGGCCTTTGTCAGCGTTGGGACAGCTTCTTCGACTCCGCTCCTGTAAGTCACGGCCCCGCCGAACCCTTCAGGTATTATATTCTGCTGGTTAAGGCCCAAGGTGAGCCATCCGTCAGGAGAATATAGTATGCCAAGGTCCATATCAAGACCGCGTCCGGCGGCATAAGTGGCTTCATCGGTTCCGGACCCATTCTGATCAAAATATTTCAGGTTTGCACCGACATAGATATCTTTACCGATACCGAGAACTTCTTCAAGCGGGAATCCGTAAGATATGAATCCTACACTGTTGCTGTATTCCCCGAGTGAAGAAGGAGTAGGCCAATGCGTGCTGGAAGTTGCGTCATTGCCTAGTATCCATATGCCGTCCACACGGGTCGTTATGAATCCCAACCCTAGAGAGCCGGTATCCATGGGGATCACCCCTCCAAGAACGCCGTATTTAACGTCTCCCATAAAGTTCGAGTACATGCTCGTGAGCTTCCAGCTTTTTATTTTCCCAAGACCGGCCGGGTTCATGAATATAGTATCGGCATCCTCGGCGACCGCCACATAAGCTTTACCCATTCCGAGCGGCCTCGCACCGACACCGATATATGTGGGATCTATTGCCGTTCCGCTCAATGCCGCATATGATGCGCCTGTTAAGAAGACGGATGCAACCAATGCTATTAATACTGATGTTATTTTTTTCATCTTTTTATCACCCATACCTTGGTCTTGCCCAGGATCTTATTCCCGGAAAGCAGTCTCAATAAATAAACGCCGTTGCTTGCTATCTCTCCGTAATCGTCCCTGCCGTCCCATTCGTATTCATTGAATCCTACGGTGGCATTGACGGCCCTCTTCATCACTATCCTTCCCGTCATATCAAAAAGGTAGATCGTGACTTGAGTATCCTCGCTGATATTAAAAGCGATCTTAGTCGTATCGTTGATCGGGTCGAACGGGTTCGGATAGTTGAACACATTCCCGTCATTACCG
>JAKLHX010000139.1 GCA_022709925.1 Candidatus Margulisiibacteriota bacterium | reverse complement strand
GTAAACAAAGCCAATCCGATGATAAATATTACCTTCATAATAGCGAAGAAGTTAAGGAATTTTTAAAAAGGATCCTTTATGAGCAACTTGGCAAAGGCGAAAGAGCCGTTTAAATTTGTTACCAGGCTGCATTTAACCGAATTAACCGGGTTAAGGGCCTCTACGTTAGGCCAGTTTCTGGCCATAATAAAAGAAATACCCGATGCCTCCATTTACCACCACACACACAGGTTTTTGCAGCAGCACCAGTATTTGTCTCCGGAGCCGCCCAATGATTTTGCCCATTGGGTATCGGAAATGCTGGGGGAGAAGAAGTTGGGTGAAAAGCTTGCCAGTATCGATACCGTCCAATATCCGACGATAAGGGACCTGAGGGATAAGATATCCGAAACTATAGACAGGTATATGAACGCTGATAAGAAAAGCAAGAGACGGGCTGTCCATGAGGGGGATGAATTCCACTTCATCAAGGCGGTAAGTTTTGTCCTGCCGACCAGTTATGTGGCCCGTGACCTCGGCGAATTCGTCTCGATCCTTGAGAAGATAACCGTTGATTCCATATACTTCCATATGTTCGAGGCCAGGTTGAGGCTGGAAAGCGGCAGGAACGATTTCTCCCAGTGGATAGAGTCATCTTTCGGCGATAAGGAAACGGCAAAAAGCATCTCAAAGCTCGACCCGTACACGTACACCATGGAGAACCTGCGGAAAAAATTGATGTCGATAATAAAAAGGAAAATAGCGTGATCAAATGGCGGAACTGAACGATTACATGCCTATCGTAGGCCAGTCGGTGCTCGATGACTAGAGGCTGCTTTCCCAAAGGCTTAAGGGGAAGGTCATACAGAACATCAATTCGACTCCGGTCGGAGGGGGAGTGGCGGAGATATTGAATCGTATGGTCCCTCTTTTGCGCGAGCTGGGCGTCGATGCCAGATGGGACGTCATCAAGGGAGGAGAGCAGTTCTTTGAGGTCACAAAAAAGATGCACAACGCTTTGCACGGGAAAGACGAGGCTTTTACCAAAAAAGATTTTGACGTGTTCATGGAAACGACCGAGAAGAACATCCTTGATGTTGACACTCACGGGGATATCGTTTTTGTCCATGATCCCCAGCCGATAGGGTTGATAAAGAAAAAGAAGGAGAACAAATGGATATGGAGGTGCCATATCGATATCTCAAAGCCGGACCGCCGCGTATGGAAGTTCCTGAAAAGGTTTGTGGAACTCTATGATTCCGCGGTGTTCTCCTCGCCGAGTTTTTCCCAAAGACTTCCCATAAGGCAGTTTTTGATATCTCCTTCGATAGACCCTTTGAGCGATAAGAACAGGGAACTGCCGCAGGAGACGATCGACGGGGTCCTCCTTAAATACGGGATCACAAATGACAAGCCGATCATACTTCAGGTCTCAAGGTTCGACAGGCTGAAAGACCCTCTCGGCGTGATAGAGGCTTACCTTCAGGTCAAGAGATATATCGACTGCCAGCTTATCCTTGCGGGCGGGACCGCTGCCGATGATCCCGAAGGTTTTAAGGTCCTGGAAGAAGTAAAACAGAAAGCGGAAAAAGACCCGGACATACACATACTTCTTATGCCTCAAAACGATATTGAAGTGAACGCTTTGCAAAGGGCTTCGACGGTCATCATTCAGAAATCGCTCAAAGAAGGATTTGGCCTGACAGTGTCCGAGGCGCTTTGGAAATCTAAGCCGGTCGTCGCTTCGAATGTCGGCGGCATACCGCTCCAGATAAAGCACAAATATTCCGGGCTTTTGTGCAATTCCATAGAAGGGGCCGCATTCGCCCTGAAACAGCTTTTGAACAGCCCTGATTTTGCCGAAAAATTAGGTCAGAACGGTAAAGAGCATGTAAAGAACAATTTTCTGATAACACGGCATATCAAAGAATATATGCTGCTTTTCCTTTCGCTTTACCATAATGAGGATGTTGTTAACCTATAGCTAAATACTTGTCCCTCACCATACTATTAGGTATAATCAAATAAGGACTTTTGGGGGCATAGTTCAGTTGGTAGAACGTCTGCTTTGCAAGCAGAAGGTCCGCGGTTCGAGTCCGCGTGCCTCCAAATGAAGGAGAGCCACAATGAACAAAAAAGAAATGCTTGAATTGATAAACGCCAATCCCGCGTTCCATCTGGCAACAGTAGAAGGGGACCAGCCGCGCTGCCGCGGGATGTTCCTTTTCAGCGCGGATGAAAGCGGCATACTATTCCACAGCGGCGTAATGAAAGATGTCCACCACCAGATCGTGGGCAATCCAAAAGTAGAGCTGTGCTTCAATGATTTTAAGAACGGCGTCCAGGTCCGTGTTGCGGGCAAATTGGAGATCGTCGAAGATAATGCGCTCAAGGACAAAATATGCGCGCATCCGTCGCGGGTATTCTTAAAACCCTGGAGAGAGTCGGGCGAGCTTAAAGACTTTTACAATCAATTCAAAGTGTACCGTTTGAAGAACGGCAAAGCTGTTTCGTGGACCATGGCAACGAACTTTGCGCCGAAGGAAGTAGTTACGCTGTAGGGAACGGGAACTAAGTGGCTAAGGGACTAAGTTGCTAAGTGGCTAAGTTCCGTAGATCCTTAGTCCCTAGTTCCTTAGTCCCTAGATCCTTAGTCCCTAGTTCCTCAGCCCCTTTAATACTGCTGGGGTGTCTTAGACTGGTAATTAAGTTTGAGATCATTTTCGCTTCAAAATAAATGTCCTCATAAAGATCGAATTTTGATGTTTTATCTGAATAGCCTAATTTATCGCTGATCAACAATTGGGTCTCTAGTTCCGCACAGGATCCTCTTGAAATATAAAGGAAGTGAATATATTCTTTTGTTGAGTTTCTTGAAAAGCCTTCTGCAATGTTGGAAGAAATAGAGACCGAAGCCCTCCTCATCTGTGAAGTTAGCCCGAACATCTCGGTTTTTGGGAATGTTTTTGTTGTCTTGTAGACTTTTTCGACAATTTCTATCCCTTT
>JAKLHX010000138.1 GCA_022709925.1 Candidatus Margulisiibacteriota bacterium | reverse complement strand
CTTTTACTATATAGCGGTCAAGTATCTTTATCAAAGCTTGAATTCTTCCCCGAGATAAGTTTTTTTGGCGGTCTCGTCGTTGGCTATAAAATTAGAATCCCCGGCTACGAGTATCTTCCCTTTTTGGATGATATAGGCCCGGTCCGTTATCGAAAGGGTCTCTCTCACGTTGTGATCGGTGATCAGGACCCCGAGGCCTTTGTTCTTAAGGTATGTTATGACTTTCTGGAGTTCAGTCACGGTTATGGGGTCTATTCCCGTGAACGGTTCGTCGAGCAGAAGGAACGAAGGGTTCATTGCCAAGGCTCTCGCTATCTCGACCCTTCGAGATTCGCCTCCGGAAAGCTGGTAGCATCTGCTTTTTCTTAAGTGTTCCACACCGAGCTCGTTCAACACCGAATCAAGCCTTTGCTGGTAATCGCTTTTCGGGATTATGTTCGTGGCTTCCCAGAGCATTATGATGTTCTCTTCGACGGTAAGCTTCTTGAATATGGAAGATTCCTGAGGGAGATATCCCATGCCTCTCTGAGCTCTTTTGTGCATCGGCAGATGCGTTATCTCGTCGCTGCCCAGATATACATGTCCGCCATCCGGTTTCAAAAGCCCGACCACCATGTAGAAGCTGGTGGTCTTTCCCGCGCCGTTAGGCCCCAAAAGTCCGACCACTTCGCCCTGGTTCACCTCGATAGAGACCTCATTTACTACCTTTCGTCCCCCGAAGGATTTTACGAGCTTATCGGTTTTTATGAACATCTTTATCCCCTTTAACTTTTGTTTGTGAACTCTTTAAGTTTTTGCAGCATGCCCATCGCCGAGCCGGAATCTATCGCTTTTCTTGCGAGTTCGATCCCTTCTTTTATGTCGACAGCTTTTTTCCCGACGACTATGGCAGCGGCGGCGTTAAGTACCGTTATGTCCAGTTTAGGGCCTTTTTCTTTGCCTTCAAGGATGTTCACGGCTACTAAAGCGTTCTCTTCCGAACTGCCGCCGATTATAGACGAGATAGGCTGTTTTTTTATGCCGAAGTTCTCGGGTTCTATGGAATATTCCTTGATTATCCCGTTGCTTAAGTGAGATATTTTGGTGGCGCCCGAGATCGATATCTCGTCTATGCCGTCCATTCCGTGGACGACGATGGCCGTTTCACATCCCTGGTTCTTCAGTACGCTTGCCATCACGTTTGTGAGTTTTGGAGCGTAGACGCCCATAAGCTGTCCTTTTGTATTTGCAGGGTTGCTTACTGGGCCCAGGATATTGAACACTGTCCTTATCCCTATTTCTTTTCTGGTCGGGGCCGCGTATTTCATCGCCTGATGGAATAGGGGAGCAAAGATGAACCCTATTCCGATATTATCTATGCATTCCGATACTTTTTCCGGGGGGATATCGATCTTGATCCCGAGTTTTTCGAGAAGGTCCGCGCTCCCGCATTTGCTCGATACCGCGCGGTTCCCGTGCTTTGCGATCTTTACTCCGGCGCCGGCAGCCACGAACGAAGAGACCGTTGAGACATTGAAAGTTCCTGATACATCTCCGCCGGTCCCGCAGGTGTCTACGTAGTAATCGGACCTCAAAGATAGTTTTATGGCATGCGACCTCATTATCTTCGCGAACCCGGATATCTCCTCTATTGTTTCGCCTTTTATCCTGAGGGCGGTTATCAGCGCCGATATCTGGGAAGGGGTGGCTTCTCCGCTCATGATCTCGTTCATTGCTTTTTCGCTTTCCGCACCGGAAAGGTCAAGGCCGTCAACGAGCTTTTTTATGCATTCTTTTATCATTATAGTTGGAATAAATTATAACACACTCGCGGCGCCGTGCTATAATGTTCAATAGTTGAACATTATCTTTTATGGACGAACACGAACACAGAATAATAACCGAAATATCCAAGAGATCCGATGCCTCCCAGAGGCATCTCTCTAAAGTCTCGAACCTTTCTTTAGGAATGGTCAACATCGTCCTGCACAGGCTTATCGAAAAAGGTTATATGAAGATAAAACAGCTTGACGGAAGGAAAGTACAGTATATCCTCACTCCCAAAGGGTTCTCTGAGAAAGTAAAAAGATCACAGCAATACATACAGAACACGATCTCCAGCCTTGCCGTCATAAAAGATGCGATCAAAAAAGTGATGACCGACCACAGCAAGAACGGTGTGAAGAGGTTCGTCGTTCTCGGGCGGGGCGAGATACGCGACATCATTGATATATCATTTCGGGAGCTTGGCTTGCCGGATGTAACGATGGGCCACAAAGATTCTCTTGAAGATATAAAAGACCCTTCTGTTGTAGCTCTGTGCATCGAAGGTATCCCTGCGAATAAGAAGAACGACAGCATCATCTTTATCGATATCCAAAAGGTCCTTGCCGAGGCTATAGGCTGAATATGGAAAGGGCAAAATTCTCTATAATAGGCGCCGGCGTTGTCGGCTTGAGCGTAGCAGAACAGATAAGTTCCAGTCTTAAGGGCGATGTGGTCGTCTTTGAAAAACAATCGTCATTCGGGCAGGAGACCAGCAGCCGCAACAGCGAGGTCATACATGCCGGGCTTTATTATCCGCCGGACAGCCTCAAGAGCAGATTATGCATTGCAGGCAATAGGATGCTTTACGAATTCTGCAAACAAAAAACCGTACCACATAAAAAATGCGGGAAATTAGTGGTTGCGGTAAACTCGGATGAAGAAACCAGAATAAAAGAGATATTTGAAAATGCATCGAAAGCGGGCGTCGCCGGTATAAGTCTTATTTCCGGGGATGAAGCAAGGTCCATTGAACCCGGAGTCTTTTGTACAAGCGCGCTGCTGTCCGAAAATACCGGTATAGTGGACAGCCATGCTCTTATGGATGCTCTGTTCGATTCTTCACTGGGAAGAGACGTTATGTTCGTATTCGGCAGCGAGATAATATCCATACAGCAGCATCCTAAAGGATATATCCTTAAGAACAGCAACGGGGAAGAGGTCCTTTCGAGATATGTGATAAATTGTTCCGGCCTTTCAT
>JAKLHX010000137.1 GCA_022709925.1 Candidatus Margulisiibacteriota bacterium | reverse complement strand
CATGCCTGCAACATCGCCCACGTTATCGCCGACGTTATCTGCAATGACCGCGGGATTTCTCGGGTCGTCTTCAGGGATGCCGGCTTCTACTTTACCGACCAGGTCGGCCCCGACGTCGGCTGATTTTGTATAGATACCGCCGCCTACCCTTGCAAAAAGGGCTATTGAAGAAGCGCCCATTGAGAAGCCTCCTACCATAGCGGCTTTAAGCGCTACGCCTTTGACAAAAAGGAAAAGCACGCCAAGCCCGAGCACTCCGATTGAGGCAAGGGCCATTCCCATGATCGCGCCGCCGGAAAAAGAAATCCCGAGGGCTTTTGACTGGCTGTTCTCGGAAGCCGCGCTTGCCGTCCTGACGTTCGCCTTGGTCGCGGCGCTCATGCCGATAAGTCCGGCGAGCATCGAACACAATCCGCCGAAGATATAAGCCGCTGCTACATATATATTGATGAGCAGGGCAAGTATCGCGAATACCGCTATAAGGAATATCAAAAGGACCCTGTACTGGCGGCTGAGATACGCCATAGCTCCTTCATGTATCAAGGAAGCTATCTCTTTCATCTTGTCGTTGCCCGCGGACTGCTTCATCACCCTGAAATACAGGTACACCGCGAACAAGACACCGATCAGACCGGACAAAAGGACCCAACTGACATAACCCATTCTCTTGCTCCTCCTTGTTATTCACCGCCGCTTAATAAAGATCGGCGGTTTATTCCGACAAACAGTTCTTATTATAATTTATGGGCACATCAAAAGCAATTGGGGTGCCCCCTCATAAAAACATATTCCGCGATATGTTACCATAATAATCACCAAAACCATCATGGAGGACGTTCTATGAAAGGAATATGGGCAGGCCATGATTGAGACGGTCGTGCATTTCGACGGACAGTCTTTCGAGAACAAGACGTTTAAGGACATCTCGCTGTACAAGCAGGATATTTGCAAAAAAGAGTTCTCCGACTGCGTGTTCAAGAACTGCGACTTCAACGAATGTAAGTTCTCATGGTCGTCTTTCACCGATTGCACTTTCGTGAGCTGCGGGCTTTCAAACATAAAGGTGGATAACTGCGGTTTTCAGAACACCATCTTTGAGAGCTCCAAACTTATCGGGATCATATTCTCGTCCGTGAACACAGCTCTCCTCAACTGGGAATTCAAGAAATGCAGGATAGAGCTATGCAACTTCAGCGGCCTTAAGATAAGGAACAGCAGGTTCAAGGAATGCACGGTCAAAGATACCGATTTCACGAACGTCGATCTGACCGGCTCAGATTTCTCAGGTTCCGACCTTAAGTCCAGCAGGTTCCATAAAGCGATACTTGAGAAGGCCAACTTCTCCGGGGCTTGGAATTATTACATAGACCCGACGGACAACAGGATAAAGCAGGCAAAGTTCTCAAGTCCCGAGGTCCTTTCACTGCTTTCCGCTTTCAACATCAGGATAGAGGATATATAATTAGCGTTAAACACCATGAAGAGGTCTATTACAGCCATTTTGTTATTATTGCTCTGTTCCGCCGCCGGCGCGGAAGGCACAGTATCATTATCCGGTCTCGCAGAAAAACACTTTGACGGCAGGGACCTCGTCATAAAAAAGACGCTTGCGTCAAATCCTTCCTACACCCGATACTACATAACCTACAAGAGCGGAAAGCTGAACATATCGGGGATACTCAACATCCCGAAAGGCGCCGGCCCCTTCCCTGTCATAATCACGGCTCACGGCTATATAAACCCGAAAGTATACACCAACGGCCGGGGCCTCAAGCGAGAACAGGACTATCTTGCAAAAAGAGGATATGCCGTCCTCCATCCCGACTACCGGAACCACGCGGGATCGGATAAAGATGACGGGGAGAACCTAAGCCTGCATATGGGATACACGGAAGACGTGATAAATGCGGTCTATGCGATAAAGAATTCTGGAATAAAGTCCCTGGACAAGGACAGGATCGGACTCCTCGGACATTCCATGGGAGGGTTGATAGGATTGAATATGCTGGTTACAAAACCGGGGCTCATAAAGGCTTATGTGCTGTTCGCTCCCATGAGCTCGGATTACAGGGACAACTTCGAGCGATGGATACTGCGCTCAAGAGAAGAAAAATACGGCCCGAGGCCGGTCGCAAAGAAAATAATCGAGATGTACGGGTCCCCGGACACGAACCCCGTCTTTTGGAACAACATATCCGCAAAATATTTCATAGGAAATGTGAAAGACCCCGTGCAAGTGCACCACGGCACCGCAGACACCTCGGTCCCTATTGAATGGTCCGAAAGGCTCTCGAAAGACTTCGAAGAACACGGAAAAGCATTGAAGTTGTACATATATCCCGGAGAAAAACACGAGTTCATAGACGACTGGCCGACGGTCATGAAAAGGGCCAAGGACCTTTTTGATGCAGTACTTCACAGATAAAATTCAAATACTAACGGATATTGTGCTATAATAAAAATATCTGGAGCTTGAGGCTTTAATTGGATTATCAGGACGGTATCTCAAAAAGTCAGTCCGCACTTATAATACACTTCATCAGATTAAAACCGAATCCTCCACAATTTATTGTTATCTGAAAAAGGAGATATACATTGATAAACGATACATTCTTTGGGCTTGGCATAGCCCCGGGCATACTTGAGACCCTAAGCAGGCTCAAGTTCATAAAGCCCACGCCTATCCAGCAAAAGGCGGTCCCGATCGCGATAGAAGGAAAAGACATCATCGGGATAGCCCAGACCGGCACGGGGAAGACCCTCGCCTTCGGGATCCCCATGATACAAAGGCTCGCGCAAAGGCCCGGAAAAGGATTGATCCTCGTCCCGACCAGGGAACTGGCAGGACAGGTCAACGAAGCCCTGATAAAATTCACTCCCGCGTTCAGGATCCGCACGGCGGTACTTGTCGGAGGGGAATCGATGGGGCGCCAGATATTCGCGATAAGAAGCGGAGCAAGGATAATCATCGCGACCCCGGGAAGACTGAACGACCACATAGCACAGAG
>JAKLHX010000136.1 GCA_022709925.1 Candidatus Margulisiibacteriota bacterium | reverse complement strand
AAAAACAAGATGATCGCTTTTGCGGCTCTTGGCCATAAACTTTCCGAAGAACCTTTCAATGTTGAGGACGTCAATTTTTTGATAACTCTCGCAAATCAAAACGCCATATTCATTGAGAATGCCATGCTTGTCGAAAAAGAAAGAGAAGCCATCAGGATCGTTGCTGACGCTGAAGCCCGTCAGAAATACACCTCAATGCTCGAAAAAACAAATGAAGATCTCTTGAAGACCCGGGAGGAACTGGTCAGGTCCGAAAGGCTTTCGACGGTGACTATGCTGGCCGTTTCCCTGCAACACGAAATAAACAACCCTCTTACGTCCGTGATAGCCCAGACGCAGACACTTTTGATGAAAATGGACAAAGAATCCGTCGACGGTGACTTTATTAAGGATAGGGTCCGGACAATAGAGCGAGAGTCCGTCAGGATACGCGATCTCTTAAGGAATCTTGCGAAGATCACAGACCCGATAATAAAAGAATATATGCCCGGCGTGGACATGATCGATATAAATGCTTCGGCAGAGGGGACGACATCCAAATGCTAGATTCAATAATGGGGCTCGCATATTTCTTTGTCATCGGCGCTAATATCATCCTTGCCATAGTGATCTTGTACAGGGGGATAAACAGCAGGATAAACCTTTCTTTCAGCATCATGATGTTCTTTATAGCGTTTTGGGTCGCTTCCTCATATCTAACCATTTATTTTTCCGGTATAGGAAGTGAACAGCTTGCGACGTTCTGGTTCAAGATGAGATATCTTACCATCATTCCTGTCCCTTCTTTATTCCTGTATTTTTCTCTCATATTCCCTGAAAATAAGTTGAAGGGGATATGGGGGCAATATTTGGTGTTCTTGCCGGTTCCGATATTGTATGTCTTGCAATTTTTCGGGCTTATAGCGATAGGGATGTATCCTCTGCGCCAAGGCGGGATGTTCGAGCAGGTCTATGGCCCTTTTGTCGGATTGTTCGCGGGGTATTATCTGCTCTATTTTTTGTTAACGTTCGTCAATCTGCTGAATAAATATTTCAGGTCCAGGGGCATTTCCAGGGTGCAGGTCCAGTATGTGTTCGTCGGGACCATGATACCAGTTGTCATCGGGGGATTGGGCAATCTTTTTCTCCCTCTTTTCGGGATATATTTCTCTACGGACATTCTCCATATAATCGGCCCGCTTTCCACGATATTCATAGCAGTCATGATAGCCAGCGCCATAATAAAATACCGTTTCATGGGTTTTAATTATGTTGTGGGCAGAGGGCTTGTTTATACTATCCTTGCCAGCTTCATAACCGCCATGTATTTCGGTTTCTTGTATGTGATGGCAAAATTGTTCCAGACCATCGGCGGAGGCAACTATTCGTTCTTTATCGGCATCCTGTTCTTCTTTGTGTTTGCCTTGATATTTGACCCTGTACGCGAAAGATTGCAGCGGTTTGTGGATATGTTCCTCTTCAGGTCAAAGTTCGATTATGAAAAGACGTTAAAACAGATGAGCTCGGCTATGAACTTCATCTCCAACAGGGAGCGGCTTCTTAACCTGACCGCGAAACTCATCACAAAAAGGATGAGGCTTTCCGGAACGGCTCTTTTTATCTACGATGAAAAGAACGGGGAGTTTGTAATAAAAGGTTCCGGGGGCATCTGTAAGGCGATGCTTGGCAAAAGTTTGCCACTGGACAACCCTTTGGTGGAGCATATAGAAGAAACAAGGTATTTTGTGATGAAGTCGGAGGTCGAGAAGTTCATTTCTGATGTCTTCATTTCAGACTATGAAAAAGAAAAAAGCGAAAAAGTGCTGTCCGAAATGAACGCTCTCAATATAACCCTTTGCGTTCCAAGCGTCCTAAAGGGGACCGTGATAGCTTTTCTGGCTCTCGGGAGCAAGATCTCCGGAGACCCGTTCGACGAAGAGGACCTGGCTTTTCTTTCCGCTCTTGCCAACCAGAGCGCGATATTTTTAGAGAATTTCATACTTGTCGAGAGGGAGAAGCAGTCCGCAAAGGCTATCGCTGAAGCCGAGACGAGACAAAAATATGCTGCGATGCTGGAAAAGATAAATACCGAACTTCTGGAAACAAAAGAAGGCCTCATAAAATCCGAGAGGCTCGCAACCCTGACAATGCTTACCGTAACACTACAAAATGAGATAAATGCGCCGCTAAATACGATCCTTAAGAAGACGGACAGTATATCTGATATCTCACGGCATTCAGGGGCTTTCTCCGCTGTGTCGTTATCGGATGATATATCATCGATCGAAAGCCAGGCAAAAAAGATCAGGGAAATACTCCGTAACCTTGCCAACATAACGGAGCCGATAGTGAAAGATTATCCCGTGATCTCAAATTGACTTGCAAAGATGGCGAGAATATAATCTATAGATGTTGAACTTATTAGTCGACCTTTTTTATTTTGGCGTTATAGCGGCAAATTTTGTCCTTGCCATACTTATGTTCTATAGGGGGTCCCAGAAGAGGGCCTCTACTATATTCAGCCTGCTGATATTTTGCATAATAGGATGGATATATTCCGCTTATTCCGCGAACTATTTTTCTTTTGTCGTTCCAAGCACGATGGCCGGTTTCTGGACAAAGGCGGCATATCTTTTTACCATACCGATCCCCGCATTGTTCTTTTATTTTGTAAGTATTTTTCCGGAAAACCGGAAATTCGGGCTGTTGTATGACGTGTCCGTGTTTTTGCCGGTCCCGATCATCTGGGTCCTGACGTATTTTGACCTGATAGTAAAAGGGGTCTCATTCCTGCCTAATAACCGGGTTGTTGAGGTTTTCGGCCCTCTGATAGATGTCTTTGTGGCTTATTTCTTCGCTTATCTTGTCCTGAGCTTTTGGATGCTCATCAGAAAATACAGGAGCAAGTCCGGGACCTCAAAGATGCAGATAGCATATGTCCTTGTCGGATGCCTTATACCCGTGACCATAGCGGGGACCACCAATCTTGTCATGCCGGTCATGGGGATAACTTACGGATGGGACCTTCTCCACAAGCT
>JAKLHX010000135.1 GCA_022709925.1 Candidatus Margulisiibacteriota bacterium | reverse complement strand
TTGGCGGAGGCGTTGTCGGTGACCTTTCCGGGTTCATAGCCGCTACTTATATGAGAGGTGTTAATCTCGTCCAGGTCCCGACGACGTTGCTTGCCCAGGTTGATGCAAGCATCGGCGGGAAAACCGCAGTGAACCTTGAAGAAGCCAAGAACATCGTCGGTGTCTTTTATCATCCGAAGATCGTGGTTGCCGATGTTGCCGCGCTTATAACTCTGCCTGCTTCCGAAGTGCGCAATGGCCTTGCCGAGGTGATAAAATACGGGGTCATAAAAGATCCGTCCCTGTTCTCTTTTCTTGAAAAACAAGTCCTTGGCATAAAAGACCCTAAACTTACCGACCCGAAAGGATTCAAGAGCCTTTTAGGCGTATGGGAACAGATCGTGGGACGTTCGGCGCAGATAAAAGCAGCGGTCGTGTTGATCGACGAAAAAGAGACAAAAGGTCCGAGGATGGTACTGAACTTGGGGCACACTATCGGTCATGCGCTTGAGTCTTTGAACGATTATAAAGGGCTTACTCATGGGCAAGCCGTTGCGATAGGAATGCTAGCAGCCGCCAAAATATCTCTAAAGCTCAAGCTCTGCAAAGAAGATGCGGTCAAAAGGATGGAATCTTTGCTTCGAGCCGTTAATCTTCCGGTCGCTATAAAAGGTCTTGAAGTAGAGGATATAATCGCAAAACTGATCCTTGACAAGAAGGTCCGCGAAGGCAAGGTCCTTTTCGTCCTTCCCAAGTCTATAGGTTCTGTTGTTATCAAAAATGATGTCCCCTTGAAGGCCGTCAGAGAAGTGTTGAAACAGATGGGCGCGAAGTGATCATATGGATATAAAGAAGCAGATAGAACTTTTGAAAAGAGGCACCGCGGATTTTGTAGGCGAAGAAGACCTCTTTAAAAAACTTAAAGAAGGCAAGAAGATGAGGATCAAGTTCGGCGCGGACCCGTCGGCTCCGGACCTGCATCTTGGTCATCTTGTTGTGTTACGGAAGCTCAAGGCTTTTCAGGACATGGGGCACGAGATAATATTCCTCATAGGCGATTTTACAGGGATGATAGGGGATCCTTCAGGGAAATCCGAAACACGCAAGCCCCTTTCCAGGGAAACAGTGAAAAAGAACTCGGAAACTTATAAACAGCAGATATTCAAGGTGTTGGACCGTTCAAAGACAAAGGTTGTCTACAACAGTTCCTGGCTGTCAAAGATGGACTTGGTGTCGGTGATGAAGCTGATGAGCCAATATTCGGTGGCCCGGATGCTTGAACGTGCCGATTTTAAGGAAAGGTTCAAGACTAACAAAGAGATCAGCATAATAGAATTCCTTTATCCTCTCATGCAGGGTTATGATTCCGTTGAGCTTGAGGCGGATGTCGAGCTTGGTGGGCATGACCAGATATTCAATCTTTTGGTCGGCAGAGAATTGCAGAGGTCTTACGGGAAGGGCCAGCAGGTGGTGATAACGATGCCTTTGCTTGAAGGCACCGACGGCAAAATGAAGATGAGCAAGAGCCTCGGTAACTATATCGGTTTCACCGATACTCCGAAAGATATGTACGGCAAGACCATGTCCATTCCGGACGACCTCATGATCAAGTATTATGAGCTTTTGACGGATCTTTCGGAGGAACAGATATCTGCGCTCTCAAAAGGCATAAAGGACGGTTCCATCCATCCCAAAAGAGCAAAGAGCGACCTGGCGAAAATATTCGTGGCGCAATTCTACGGTAAAGAAGAAGCTGACAAAGCTGAACAGGGATTTGACGCGGTATTTAAGAACAATCAGCTTCCGGAAGACATCCCTCTCATAAAGATAAAGAAAGACCAGCTGACAGAAGGCAAGATACAGGTCTCTAAACTTATTGCCGCGGCAGGACTCCTCGATTCGGTGGGCGAGGCAAAGAGGATGATAAAGGGCGGCGGGGTCAAGCTTGATGAAGCCAAGGTGACGGACGAGAACATGCTCGTTGCTCTGGATTCTGAAAAACTGTTGAGCGTAGGCAAACGCAAACATGCGAGGGTGATATGCGGATAGGTATAGGTTGGGATGTCCATAAGCTTGTAAAAGGCCGAAAGCTCGTGCTCGGAGGGCTCAACGTGCCTTTTAAAAAGGGGCTTGCAGGATATTCCGATGCGGATGTCCTTGTACATGCAGTGATAGATTCTATATTAGGTGCAGTGTCCGAAGGGGACATAGGGACCCATTTCCCTACCGGGAACCCGAAGTATAAAAATATTTCCAGCATAAAACTCCTTGAAAAGACGGCATCTATATTAAGATCCGGAAAATATAAAATATCCAATATTGACTCTATTGTAATAGCCCAGGAACCGCGGCTTTCGCCTTATGTGGATATAATGGCCGCCAACATCGCGAAAGCTCTTAAGATATCTCCAAAACAGGTCAGTGTAAAGTCAAAGACCGAAGACAAGCTTGGATATATAGGAAAAGGACAAGCCATATCCGCCCAAGCTGTCTGCCTCGTTCAAAAAAACAACTAAAGTCCTTATAAAATTATGAAAAAAATAAATATATTTCTTTTTGTCTGCTTTTTTGTGTTTTGCGGTGTTTGCGAAACATTCGCGCAGAATTATGATATCCAGGCGGTCAGGATATTCGGCAGGACAAAGAAAGAGACTGCCGCTCTCCTTATAAATAATTCAATAGTGCTCAGGATATATTCTTCTTCTGAATCAGGGCGTTCAGCTTTCGGCAGGGTGGAGGATATCGCAAATAAGATGGATTACTTTCTGAAGAACGGAGGCAGCATTGCCAGCATAGAACCGGTATCCTTAAAAGGCAGGGTTGGAGGCTTTGCCGGCAGTTTTGAGGTCTTCTCTGTTGAGCCCGGAGATACCATGGACACCTACATGCCGCCGCTCCTTCTTGCTTACAATTGGGTGAATAAGATAAGGTATGCTTTTGACACGCCTCTTGTACGTCAAAATGTGGTGGACGAGATAATAAAGACCGAGCAGCTTAAAGGGCATAAAATAGAAGTACGGAAAAATATCTGGGGGGACAAAGCCGAACTTGTGGTAGATGGCCGGGTGATCATGAGACTTAGCGAGAACTATCCGGATCTTACCGCATATGACAAGGCAAAAGAGATCGCCCTTGAGATAGAGGAGAATATTGCTGAAGG
>JAKLHX010000134.1 GCA_022709925.1 Candidatus Margulisiibacteriota bacterium | reverse complement strand
GGCATAATTCACTTTGACCCCTTTTTCTCTCTGATAAAGCCCCATCCATTTTGAATATATCGGGTACGGGAACGAAGCGCCTGCGCCATTAAGAGTAACGGCCAAAGCTGCTGAAGATATCACAGCCAGAGCCATTACTGTTGCGACCAATTTCTTTATCATTTTCTCTTGCCTCCTTTTTATTTTATCCGCCTTTTGTTACACAATTGTTAACCTATTGTTAACAATTTGTTAGAAATACACAACAGAGTGCAGATAGGCCGTTTTCTGCTCGGCTGAACTGCCCGACTTATACGTCTGGAGGTCCAGAGCCAATTTCACGTCCTTACTGTACTCATAAATAGCGCCGATCAAAGACCTGACCCTGTCGTTGCTGCTTGAAACCGTATTATCCGGATCATAGTTGTCGTATCTGGCGACAAGCGCTATAGGAGCGATCTCCTTTGACGGGTAGATAAATCCGCCGATGCTATATCCGTTTATCTTTGTCCCTTTCATATATTCCGCATAAACTTTCCCATATTGTTCGTTCTCGAGCGCAAAAAGAACTCCGGCCTGTTTGGTATTGGTTGAACCGGAATTGAATATCCCTGCTTTGGAATTCACATACCCTCCGGCAATAACCTTCCCTACAACATCATCCTGATAAAGAGTAGTGTTCAGTCTGAGGCCAAGATCTTTTGCGGAATCGGTTTCTTGGGCCTTGTAACCCGAACCGTTCAGTAATGTGGCATGGTATTCGATCTCAGGAAGGCTCGGAACAGTGAATTTCCCGGTAGCACCGATGCCAAAATCAGCGGATGACATTATACTTTCATTATCATCAAATTGTTTCATTATCCAGGCGTTTTCCCAAGCTTTGTCTGCCCAGTCGATCCACATATTGTGTTGAAGACCCAATTTTGCCGTCATGCTGAACGGAATGACCTGCAAACTTGCAGGAACATTTACGGGAATATCAACATATGCGTACTTTATGTAGTCGAAGAGGGTCTGCGGACTGTTGGTAGTCGGGGATATCCTTGAAACATCGAGCGTGACCCTGGCCATCGCGCCTCCCGCCAGGTTCTTTTTTACGGTGAGATAGGCCCTTGAGATATCGAAATTATTCTTTGTTGTGGTATTTGCCACGTTCTTTGTCCATGCGAAGCGTATCTCCCCGCTGACCTTGGCATCACTGTTGTCTTTCTTTACGGAATCAACTTGTCCCTTAAGTTCCGCGATCGCCTTGTTCATATCTTCTCTTACGTCAGCAACGGAATACTCATTATCCGTATCGAGGGCCGAAGTAGCAGGAGCTATTTTAACCGGGGATTTTTTTGCGGGAGCACTTTTTTTTACGGTCTTTGTCGCTTTTTTCTTATTGTTCTTGAGACCGCCCTTTTTCACTGGCGCCGCAAAAGCAAACGACGAGACCAGCAGGCTCATCATCATAGTCACACACATCAATCTTTTTAACATTTAGATTCCCTCCTTAAAAATTATTCGTCAGGACCAGCAGGCACTTCCCGAATATCCGCAGAAAAGAGTGTCCTAGTTCCCTCTTCCCTGAAATTGATATGTTCAGGCGTGCCGCAATAAGCTCGTCTTCGATTTTTTCATACCTCCTTTCGGATGTTTTCATAATGCGTACCAACCCGCCTTTCAATTGGATTATCGTATTTTCAGATTAAAATTGGATGAAGATGGTGTTAAGAATATGTTAATTATGCGAGTGGCAGCTTAAGGTCAAAACAGGAGCCTTTACCGGGGACACTTTCAACTTCGACACTGCCGCCGTGCAACTCTACAATATGTTTGACTATTGAAAGCCCCAGACCTGTCCCGCCGCTGTCCCTTGACCTGGCGCTGTCAACGCGGTAGAACCTTTCGAATATTCTGGGCAAGCTATCAAAGGGGATGCCTATCCCGGTATCCGAGATCCTGATCTCCGCATGTTCATCTGATCTCGAACATTTTACGGATATCCGGCCTCCGGGATCAGTGTAATTCACCGCGTTATCCATCACGTTCAAGACGGCTCTATATATATAATCTTCTATCCCTTCAACGAAGACATCTTTTTCGCATTCGACATCTATTGATATGTTTTTTCCTTTCGCCTTGTCTGCGATCACATCAACACAACGGGAAACGATCTTGTCGACATTTACCCGCTCAAATTCTTTCTTCACCTTACCGGTCTCAAGCCTGGATATCTCAAGGATGTCTTCTATAAGTACGGCAAGACTGCTCGAATGCTTCTCTATTTTCGTAAGAAAGTTCCTGTTGTTGTCCTTATCATCTATGGCCCCGTTGAGCAGGGTCTCGACACAATTCCTTATTACCGTAAGAGGGGTCTTTAATTCATGGGAAACATTAGCTACGAACTCGGACCTGTAGCGCTCCAGCTCCTTGATCTTTGTTATGTCATGGACCACACAGATAGCCCCCAGGAATTCGCTCTTCTCGCTCTTCATCGGCCCGGCATGCACGCTAAAGATCGAAGAGCCCGGGATAAAAACCTCTATTTCAGCCGTTATATAAGAAGAATTGTCGTTAATGATCTTCTCGATGATATCCGCTATTTCATTGTTCCTGAAGGCCTCTCGAGGCGTCTTGCCTATTATCTCGGATCCGGATACGTTAAAGATGTCGGAGATCTTGGGATTGGAAATGACCATCCTTCCGCGCAGGTCGGTAGCAAAGACCCCTTCCTGCATATTCGCAAGAAGGCTTGTGATCTTCCCCTTTTCATCAGAAAGTTTTTCGAAATAATCCGACAGCTTATAAGATATCTGCTCCACCGACCTTTCTATCTCTCCCAACTCGAATGCCGATTTGCGCAGTATATGTTTTGGGGAAACGCCTTTTACTATATCACCGGCAAGCACTGAGAGCTTTTTCAAAGGAGCAAAGAACCATCCGGAAAGCAGAAAGCTCATCACAAGCGCTGCAAGAATAGCGGCCAAAAAGGCGGCCAGCATAGAAAAATAGATCCTTGAGAATATTTCATCGGCATATACGAGCGGAGCGGCGAACCTCAAATATCCGACAATATCTCCGCCGGGACCTTTTAGGGCCGTTGCCGCATAGATAAGGTCTTTATGTGCGGTAGCGCTGTAACGGACGGAAACCCCGAAACCTTTATTCAAAGCATTAATAACTTCCGGTCTCTTTGCATGATTATCAAGAGCGGAGA
>JAKLHX010000133.1 GCA_022709925.1 Candidatus Margulisiibacteriota bacterium | reverse complement strand
GACTGTGAGCATGGGCGCGACGCAGAAGCTGTCTCCGGTATGTACTCCCATAGGATCTACGTTCTCAATGAAACAAACGGTTATTTTTTGTCCTTTTGCGTCCCTGACCACTTCAAGCTCAAGTTCGTCCCATCCAAGGACAGATTCTTCTATCAAGACCTGTCCGATCAGGCTGGCGGATATCCCTCTTGCCGCGACTGTGCGAAGTTCTTCCGCGTTGAATACCGCGCCGCCTCCTATGCCGCCCATTGTGTAGGCAGGGCGCACTATAACGGGATATCCGAGGTCCATCGCTATTTTTTCGGCTTCTTCCACGCTGTAGGCCAGCTTGCTTTTGGGGACCTCTATTCCCAGTTTTTCCATCTGGTCCTTAAAGGCTTTCCTGTCTTCCCCCCGTTCTATCGCATCGGCCTTTACGCCTATTATCTCAACATTGTATTTTTTCAGGATACCGAGCTTGCTCAGCTCTGCAGAAAGATTGAGCCCGGTTTGTCCCCCAAGATTTGGCAGGAGAGCATCCGGACGTTCTTTTTCTATGATCTTTTCAAGATGCTCCACGTTCAACGGCTCTATATATGTCTTGTCCGCGGTCTTGGGGTCTGTCATTATCGTCGCGGGATTGGAATTGACAAGGACGACTTCGTAACCCTCTTCATGCAAGGCTTTGCATGCCTGGGTCCCGGAATAATCGAATTCGCAGGCCTGTCCTATTATTATCGGCCCCGATCCGATCACCAGAACTTTTTTTATGTCCGTCCTTTTTGGCATTGGTCAGTTTCCTTTCAGTCTATTATCACTTGCTTTAAGACGACCGGTTCGATAGGCCTGTCGTTTGCGCCTCTTTGTGCCTGGGATATCCTGACCGCTACATCATATCCTTTTATAACTTTGCCGAATATTGTGTGGCGATTGTTCAGCCAATCAGTGGGAGCTACCGTTATAAAGAATTGCGATCCGTTGGTGTTAGGTCCGGAATTGGCCATTGCCAGCATGCCGGGTTGAGAGAACGTGAGGGAAGGGGAGAACTCGTCCTCAAACGTGTATCCGGGGCCTCCTGTGCCTTTTCCAAGCGGGTCTCCGCCCTGTATCATGAATTCCGGTATCACTCTGTGAAAGACGGTCCCGTCGTAGAGCGGCTCGTTGGAGCTGTCCCCCGTTCGCGGATCTATCCATGTGGTCCCGCCCTTGGCAAGGTTCACAAAGTTCTTTACGGTGAGAGGGGCTTTGTCGGGATATAGGATACATGTTATATCTCCCATGCTTGTCCTGAATATGGCATGTATCTTTTTTGGTTTTGCCATCACCTTGGAGTAGAAAACGAAACAAACAAGCCCTACGGCGATCACCGCCACAAAAACGCGCAACAGGTGATTTGAGTCCATGGTTCTTAAACCCTCCTTATATCAGTATTATTTTTGCCGGCTGGAACCCGTTAAACCCGGGGACAGCGCTGGCGCAGGAATACGCGCCGATATTCTTTACATATACGATATCCCCGACCTCAAGTTCGGGAAGCTCTTCGCTCTGGGATATGGTATCGAAAGAATCACAGGTGGGGCCGGCAAGTGTGCTCAGGAATTTATGTCCGCGCTTTATCGCGTTGAACTGGTACTTGCAGTGATCGAACACTATTCCCGAAAAATCCTGGTAGATACCGTCATCGAGATAATAGTAGTTCTTGTTGTTCCTGAAAGTCCTACCTACCACCTTTGTTATCAATAGTCCGGCCGGTCCTGCAAAGAACCTTCCCGGTTCGGCGATGAACTTCGTGTCTTTATCGAATAATCGTTTCAGTTCTTTCCTTATCTTTGAGGCCAGGGTCTCAAAGTTTATGTGATTGTCTTTGTCGAAATGTTTTATCGGGAATCCTCCTCCGATATCAAGTATGTTCAATTTTATCCCGTTCTGTTTAGCTTCTCTGAATATGGCCGCGCTCATCTCGAGGGCTTGGATATAGTTTGTCGCATCTGTGCATTGGGACCCCACGTGGAAAGCGACGCCTACGGGTTTTAATCCCAGTTTCTTGGCTTTCAATATGAATGGCAGTGCCTGTTCCGGATCAGCGCCGAACTTTAAAGATAGTTCTACCAGACTGCCTATGTTCGAGACCTTTATCCTTACCAGCACCCTTGCTCCGGGGCAGTTCTTGGCTATCTTATAAAGCTCCGGTTCGTTATCGAACGTCATGAGTTTTACGTTATTTTTCCTGGCAAAAGAAATATCCTTGTCGGATTTTACCGTGTTCGCGAATATTATCTTTTCCGGTTTGGCTCCGATCGTGAGGACCAGCTTCATCTCATTGGCGGAGGCAACGTCGAACCCCGCACCGAGGTCGGCGAAGAACTTTATTATTTCCGGGTTAGGGTTGGCTTTTATGGCGTAGTAGGGGAAAACATCAGGAAGGAACCTCTTGAACAGCGAATATTGCGCCTTGAGAGCATCTTTGCTGATGATCATGAGCGGAGTGCCGTGCTTCTTTGCTTCCCGGCGAATGATCTTTATAAGGTCTTTTGCTTTTTGCATTATTTAAATGGGCGGTCGCCGCGGCGACCGCCCTTACGATAATCCTTATTGTACCAAGAAATTATGGAATTGCCACGGGTCTTTGTAGTCGAATTTCACATTATTATAGTTCTGGTACAGGTCCACTCTTGTCTTTAGCGGCGTCCAGTCGACCGGTGTAGAGACGAAAGGCCCAAGATATTCTTTTGCGACCCTGAGTATCTCTTCATGCGGAAGGTCGTCCGGCACGCAAACGCCTTTTTTAGGGTTCTTCATCATCCATAGCGCCGCGGATATCACGGAACAGGCTACCTGCAGGGTCGTTGCGTTCTGTCCAGGAGCAAGTTCTCTTGATTCGAATATGTCGAGAAGTGAGCCTACCCACCAGGATTTGAAGTCATGGCCCATTATAAGGACCCCCAGCTCGTCCCTGCCTTCGATTATTTCATCTGTCATCACCCTTTGGTTGCTCTGAAGGTCGAACTGTCTCATCTCGAGTTCATGAAGCGAATTAATGGCGACATCGGACGGACAATAAGCGTAATGAACCGTCGGCCGGTACACCGCCTTCCCTTTCTCCCAAACCGTAAGCCGGTCGGAAATACTGAAAGCCTCCCCGTGGCGGATCACCATCCCGGTAATTTCCCCGCAGGGGACCCACGACCGGACCCAAGTCTTCATCCCGATCGTC
>JAKLHX010000132.1 GCA_022709925.1 Candidatus Margulisiibacteriota bacterium | reverse complement strand
ATTATCTTCGGGATCACATCGCTGATAACATCAATAGGCGATTCTTCGCTCCTTTGAAGCAGAGCTGTCATCACGCCCCCTGTACCTTTCCTTACCCCGTCAACGTTAGGGTTGGAATCCGGGTTCGTCCCACGCATTATCAGGGTCGGATACATAAGATTCTGATAAAAAGCGGTGATCGTCGCAAGTTTGGCAAAATCCACTCCGTCCACATTGAGCATGAAATTTGGAGCACCCGACACGGTCATCTTTGCCTGGTTCGGGAATACGCATGCCATGCGCAAAAGTTCTTTTGTTAAACCGGCATGCTGCGCATCTCCTTCAAGCAGATCAGCAAGAGTAAGGGCCTGGCTTGCAGGAGCATATTTTGAGTCGAATATGAATGCGCCGTATATTCCCGCGCTTATTGAAATTCCGAGCACTCCGTCCGCTCCTGCATGGGCAAATGGCAGCATCTCCATTCCCGCTCCGTAAGCGATCATTTTATTATGAAGCTTTCCGACGGCTTCGTTGTGAAGCTGCATTACCTGCCTGAGCCCCGCATCAAGCACCGGCTCATTGCTGCAGGCAAAAAGCCCCGGGATATTATATGCCGATCCGTACAAATGCATATGGGAAGCAAGGTCCAATATCGTCGTATCCTGCCCGACAGGCCAGAATTTATCGTCAAAATCCACCATTGCGCCCGTGTACTGTTCCCATGCATTATCAGAAGCACACAACGCAAGCGGCACGAGAACGATCTTTCCCTTTGCCCACATATATCTTCCGCCGATATTCGGATCAAGGTCTAGGGTGATCCCTCCGACCTTTTGAGCAAATTCCTTGACCAGCCCTTTGTTTGCATAAGTAACAAGGTATTTTATCTTGCCTTGTTTAACGCCCCATTCCATGGATTTTAAGGTCTCCGAAGTGCCTCCTCCTCTAGAGATAGAAATATGAAGGGTGTTGTCATCTCTTACGTTTTCAGGAAGCGAATCTAGCTGAGAGGGTTCGAATACGACATATATCTTTCTCCTGCTGCTCTTGTCGCCATTAACAAGCATAGGAAGATCTTTCATATACATATCGTTTGCGCCTATACCGTATATCACGATATTTTCGCACTTACCCATTGTGCCCGCACCGTATTTAGCTTCGACAAGACCTGCTATTTCTTCAGCGCTGGCCTTTGCCTCTGCGACGGATACTCTCATGTCCCCCCTGATATTTCTGATATCAGGTTTTTCCGTTGCCCATCCCGGATTGTCTTCAGGAAGGACGACAGGGCTTGCCTGGCCTTTTGGTGTTGCAAAGTTTTCTCCGAGAAGCTGTCTGACCCCTGTCACTTCCGCCATAAATTCCGGATAGATCTTTCCCATATCAGAAAGAGTCTGTAACCCGGGATTCACTGAAAGAGTGACGCCGGGAGCTATCTCATGCGTTGAGGTGCACGGGAAACCTGTAAAAAGAGCATCTGCTTTCTGCATTCGCTCGAATTGCTGTCTCAGGTCTCCTTCAACGGTTTCTGGAGATACGGTCAGGCTTTTCAGGAGAGGATTGATCGCTTGATACCCGTAATTTACGACCCCGGAATAAAACCCCCTCGACTCTCCTGCAAAAGCAGCCGCGATAGCGTCCTTGCCCATCCCTTCTTTGATAAGCCTTTCGCGGCCTACGATCGCCGCCGCCTGTCTTGGGTTTATTGAAGCTCCATTCAGTCGAGAGAGAGCTGCGGTCCTGCTTTTATACGTAGGGCCTAGTACCAAATTCGCATTCGATCTCACAAAACTTGCCACCATTTTCAGGGTCCTCCTTTTAACCGTAAAGATCCTATCAGATGCTTATCGAATCTTTTTTTTCGGAATTTCACTATATTTTCATTGTTCTTTGAATGCTCGTCAGATCAGATAATCCTTAAGATAGTCAGGATGTGAGGATTATTCGTTATTCTAAAACCATTTTTAGAAACGGATATTATTCAGCCCTTGTTTTATCCCTATCCTCAATATTTCTTTGAAGATAGCCGCATCGATCGTATAGATGATAGATAGAGAACCTATGATTATTAAGACGGAAAGCCATCGGGTATAAACACCGGCAGTCCTAACTAACAATATTATGGAAAGGACCCCCATGATGGCCGGGAACAATACCCTGACATCCCCGAACGGCACAAAATAGCCCGCGACATACTGCCCTTCCGAACCGAGAAAAGCCGCAAGATTAAAATCGATCTTAAAAAAGACCAGAACTATCTCTATCAAAATAACGGCAAGCATTCCCCATGATGCCCAGACAGTGGATTTGCCCTCCGTCCGATAAGCTTCATAAATGACCGAAGGCAGCAGAAACAATATTATTATCAAAGGGGCTGATCTTAAAAGGCCTATTATCATGCCCGTGAGGAGCAGCAAAGTGAGAGCAACACATATAGGGACAGCATACGTAGTGGGTTTTGCCATAAAGATCTCCTTTGCGTAATTATATTACAATTTAGAGGATCTCTGCATAGCTTTTATCTTAAGGGCCTTCGGCATCAATTCTATAGCATATCGCAAAGCTGTTCTCGGCATTCTGCCTTTATTCTTAACAACGTAATCGAATACTTCTTTTTGATGGAAGCGGCTCGCTTCCTTCAATAGCCAGCCATATCCTTTTTGGACCATATCGTCACCGTCGAGCAAAAGCATGTCGCTTATTTTAAATACTTCTTTCAACAACCGTCCCCTTTTAGCCGGGATTATCAAAGATACCGCACAGGCCCTGCGCATCCAACGGTTCCCAGAACGTCCCCACGTCATTATCTCTTTAAGGCTAGAGGGATATTTTTCAATGAACAACCCGATGCTGTGATTGCAGAACCCGTCGCATTTCGCCCAGTTATTGATATACTTGTCTATCCATCTTCTGAATATTTTCAGGTCGCCTTTTTCAAACCTATCGGACATATTCGGTACCCATGAAGATACCACAAAAGCTTCTTCACAATAGTCGGAAGAATAAAGTTCTTCACAAAGACAGAATATACTTTTTTTATCCAGCCCGGAAACTTCTTTCCAGTACTTTTTCGCTATTTTTACGACAACGCCCGTCTTGATCCCATAACATTTGATCTTTTCTTTAAAGAACCGCTGAGATCCTTCTTTTGTAGTCTCGTCGGCATTTGCCTTTAGTTCTTTCCTCAAAATCCGGAGCAATTCTTTCATTTACTTTGGCCCTTCTCATATCCTTTAAATATCTCT
>JAKLHX010000131.1 GCA_022709925.1 Candidatus Margulisiibacteriota bacterium | reverse complement strand
AGGTGCTTAACATCCCTATAGTCGGGGTCAGTACTCTTGAGGCCATGGCCTATGAAGCCGTGAATGTCGAGGGTACTGTCGCCGTTGTGCTCGATGCGGTAAAAGACGAATATAACTTTGCGTTGTTCACGGCCTGCGGATCAAAGATCTCTAGGGCATCCGACGATTCCGTGCTGTCAACAAAACAGCTGAAAGACTTTCTCGACAGATTCAGCGGCGCTGTTTATGTCGTGAGCCCTTTTGACGGGATAGAGGGTATATCGAAGAACGGGAAGATAATCCCGATAAAAGCTTTTGCCTCCGCGTCAAGCGTTGCCTGTGCGGGATATCTCAGATATTTGTCCGGCCAAAAAGACGACCCTATAAAAATGGTGCCGAACTATTCACATATGCCTAACGTGAGGGAGTATAAAAAATGAATTTTGAGATGGCCAGGCTGGATAATATCGATGAAATGCTCAAGATAGAAAAGAAGTCTTTTGCATCGCACTGGAACAGACAGACGTTCTTAGACGAGTTTTCCGCAGATAACGGCCATTATGTGGTCGCAAAAGAAAGCAGCAGGATCGTGGGATACAGCGGGTTTCGATATGTCCTGGATGAAGGGCATATTACCACCCTGGCGGTTCACCCGAAATTCAGGAAAAAAGGCGTCGGCACCAAGATCATAGAGCGGCTTATAGCTGACGCAAAAGAGAAAGGCCTGAAAAAACTTTTTCTTGAAGTGCGGCAATCAAATTCGCCCGCGCAAAAAATATATAAAAGATGGGGCTTTAAAGTGATCGACAGGCGCAGGGAATACTATCAGCATCCTGTCGAAGATGCCCTGGTGATGCAAAATGACAATTTTTAACGACAAAAAGATCTATGTGATCGACGGCGCGATGGGGACGCAGATAATGAAAAAGGGCGTCGCCGCAGGCGCCTGCTTTGAGGAACTGAACATAAAAGACCCCGATATGATCGAGTCCATACACCGCTCTTATATCGAAGCCGGGGCCGACATAGTCGAGACGAATACTTTCGGAGGTACCAGGACTAAGCTCTCGTCTTACGGGCTTGAGGACAAGTTCCACAAAATAAATTTTGACGGCGTAAGGATCGCTAAAAAAGCGGCTGCCGGGAAAGCATTTGTCGCGGCATCCATGGGACCGTGCGGGCATCTGATGGAGCCTATCGGCGATTTTTCTTTTGACAGCGCCTACGAAGAATTTGCCGCGCAAGCAAAAGTATTTGAGGAGGCAGGGGCGGACCTGGTATCTATCGAGACGATGAGCGACCTTCAGGAAGTGCGCGCCGCGCTTATCGCCGTAAAACAAAGTACATCCTTGCCCGTGATAGTACACCTTACCTATGCGGAGAACGGAAAAACAATAACAGGGACTTCAGTTGAAGTTGCCATTGCGGTCCTGACTTCTCTCGGAGCGGATGCGATAGGCGCGAACTGTTCGACCGGACCGAAGGATATGGTCTCTCTGGCAAGATCGCTTACAAAACGGTCCGGCATTCCCGTGTCAATAATGCCGAATGCCGGGAACCCGGAGATCATAGACGATGAGACCGTTTACCGTATGACCCCGGACAAGTTCGCTTCATACGCTAAAAAAATATTATCGACCGGCGTAAAATTTATCGGTGGCTGCTGCGGCACCGGGCCGGAACATATAAGGGCGGTCAAAGAAGTTGTGTCCGTAGCGGCGGGTTTTAAACCCGCCTGTACAACAAATAAAAATACACGTTCCCGTGCCGCAGCAGCCCCAACACTCCTCACCAGTCGCACCAAGATCCTTGAGATCGGCAAAAAGAAAAAGATCTTGATAATCGGAGAAAGGATAAATCCGACAAATAAAAAAGATTTTCAGGCGGAGCTGAGAGAAGGAAAGATGAGCATACTCCGGCAGGAAGCGGTTTCTCAGGCGGCCGCGGGAGCGGACCTGCTCGACATCAATGTCGGGGCTCCGGACATAGACGAAGCGGCTGCGATGAAAAAAGCCGTGCTTGTCGCACAGACGGCGGTGGACCTTCCTCTTTGTATCGACAGCTCGAACCCGACTGCTTTGGAAGAAGGGCTTAAAAACTATCCCGGAAGGGCGCTGGTTAATTCGGTGAACGGGAAAGACGAGAGCATGGATGCCGTTCTTCCTTTGGTGAAAAAATATGGTGCGGCTACAATAGCCCTCACCCTTGAGAAAGGGATCCCCGCATCGGCCCGGGAAAGGATAGCTGTTGCTGAAAAAATAATAAAAAAGGCGGTTTCTCTCGGCATAAGTCGGGAGGACATTTTTGTCGATTCCCTTACGCTTTCAGCCGGTGCACAGCAGGAAGATGTCGCGGAGACCTTTAAGGCGCTTTCGATATGCAAGGCAAGATTAAAAGTAAAAACAGCTTTGGGCGTAAGCAATGTGTCCCATGGCCTGCCGGGGAGGAAGGCGCTCAATGCCGCTTTCCTTAAGATCGCCGGTTCCAAAGGCCTTTCTGCCGCCATATACAACCCTGAGAACCTGAGCGTGAAGATATCCGAGGAAGAGCTCAAAGATGCAAAGGCGGTCTTTTTCAATAGAGATAAAGGCGCGAAAAAATGGATAGAAAAATATGGAGGGAAAAACGCGCCTCAGCCAGATGCCGCTAAAAAGCAAGGTGAACGTCCCAAGAATATTATAGAAAAGATCTTTGACTGCGTGGTGGGCGGCAATTCGGAGAGTGTGACAGACCTTGTCGAGGAAGGCCTGAAGAAACATCCTCCGCAGGATATTATGGACAAGGCTCTTCTGCCTGCCATGGAAGAAGTCGGAAAAAGGTTCAACAGCGGCGATTATTTCATCCCTCAGGTAATGGCGTCCGCCGAGACCATGAAAAAAGCCTTCAACAGGATAAAGTCAGAGATAAAACCAGAAGACAGGAAACATCTGGGGACCGTTGTGATCGCTACGGTACTTGGAGATATCCACGACATCGGCAAGAACATAGTCGCGATGCTGCTTGAGAACCACGGGTTCAATGTCGTGGACCTGGGCAAGGATGTCGCTCCGGAAACCATAGTAAGTACCGCCAAAGAGAAAAAGGCGGATGTCATAATGCTTTCGGCCCTGCTCACCACCACAATGCCGCAGATGAAGCTGGTGGATTTGAAACAGGAGTACCTGACGGCCAAGGGGACAGATTTGATAAGTGAGGAATTACGGGGCAGGCTCGATGAAGCTTTAGGCAGAGGGGAGCAGGCGATTCTGCTTTTAAACAGGCGAGGGTAC
>JAKLHX010000130.1 GCA_022709925.1 Candidatus Margulisiibacteriota bacterium | reverse complement strand
AGAAAGCAGTGGAAATATTATTTAGAAAGAAAGGAGAATGAAGATGGGAAAGTTTAAAGGTTTCTTGACCGGAGGATTGCTCGGACTGATAGCAGGGATACTTGTAGCCCCTAAAAAAGGGGAGGAGACAAGACAGCAGCTTAAGGAAGAAAGCGACAAGATCTCCGAAAAGGCAAAGCCTCTGATCGAACAGGCAAAAGCAAAAGCCACGGAAGTCATCGAAAAGACCAAGGAACTTCTCAATAAATAATAATGGCCAAACTCGGTCTCGCGGCGGATATCGGCACCAGTAATATTGCCGCGTATCTTGTGGATCTTGACAAACAAAAGGATCACCGCGCCATATCAATAAAGAACAGCCAGGCAAAACACGGCGCTGATGTTATCACGCGCCTTACTTTTGCTTCCGGTGAAAAGAACCGAAAAACACTTCAGCAGCTCATCGTCAACGACCTAAACAATATAATACATGCGCTCTGCAAAAGGATAAAGATAAACAGGAAAAGGCTCGACAGGATCATTGTCTCGGGAAATCCGATAATGCTGCATTTTCTTTTGGGCATTAATACCGACGGGTTCAAGACTTATCCTTATAGATCCGAGATAGAAGGCGTAATTGAGATAAAAGCAGAGGATGTTGGGATAACCTCATCAAAGGTCACAAGACTTATAATCCTCCCGTCTATATCCCCGTATATAGGGTCCGATATAACGGCCGGGATATTGTACTCCGGAATGGACAAGAATTCGTCAAAAAAAATACTTATAGACCTTGGGACTAATGCAGAGATGGTAATAGGGAATAAAGACAGCTTAATAGCGACCTCGGCAGCCGCCGGACCGGCCTTTAAAGGCAAAGATATAGTTCTCGGTTCACACATGATATCGGCCGTTGCGAAAATGCTGAGATCCGGAAAGATGGATAAGAACGGAAAGCTTTCTACTGACGAAAGTCCTGATCAGGTATCCCAACAGGATATCAGGAACTTTCAGCTTGCAAAAGGCGCGATCAATGCCGCGATAGAGATATTACTCCAAAGATCAGGATGTTCCATATCAGATATAAGCAAAATACTTTTGGCAGGTCTTTTCGGCGAAAAGATAGAGATCCGGGACGCGATCGATACGGGGCTCATCCCGAAAGTCCCCAGAACAAAGGTCCACAGCATAGGGAATAGCTCTTTAGACGGAGCGAAAATGATACTCCTGAACCCGAAGCTTATCACAGAAACTGAAAATATCGCAAGACGGGTCAAGACAGTTGAATTATCCCTCGAAAAAGATTATCAGGAAAAGTTCATAGCTAATATGAACTTTCTCTCCGTGTTATAATTCTCTTATCAATGAGAGAATACATAATAAAAACGCTCCAAAAAGCCTTGAAAGCCGATGATATTTCACTCGAATCACCGAAGGACCTGAAGCACGGGGACTTTTCTTCCAACATAGCCCTCATAAGAGCGAAACAGGAGAAAAAAAATCCGCGGGAACTTGCGGCAGAGATCAAAGGGATCATAGAAAAACACGATAAAGGCAATATCTTTGAAAAGATAGAGATAGCCGGGCCGGGGTTCATCAACTTCTTCATAAAAAACTCGTTCGTAAAAGAATGCCTGAAAGAGGTCCTTGAGAAGAACGGGACTTACGGAAGCAACGACCTGGGAAAAGGCACAAAGGTGATAATAGAGTTCGTCAGCGCCAATCCTACGGGACCGCTCCACATAGGCCACGGCAGATGGGCCGCGATAGGGGACAGCATAGCCAATATACTGGATTTTTCAGGATATAAAGCTCACAGGGAATTTTATGTGAATAACGTCGGCCGCCAGGTGAACCTTCTTATAGAGTCCGTAAAAGCCGCGATGAATAATGCTCCGGTACCGGAAGACGGATATAACGGGTCATATATAAAAGATGTGGGGGAGCTTGCAAAAAAAGAAAGCCCTAAAGACCTTAAAAAGTTCGTCCTCAACACGATGCTGGATTCCCAAAAACAGACCCTGTCTGATATGCAGGTGTGTTTTGATGAATGGTTCTTTGAGAACACGCTCCATGACAGCGGAGAAGTGAAAAAGACGATCGAGCTGCTCAAGAAAAAAGGCGCGACTTACGAAAAAGAAGGAGCTGTCTGGTTCAGGTCCGAATCTTTCGGCGACGATAAGGACAGGGTCCTTGTGAGGGAGAACGGCGATCCGACATACTTTGCCGCGGACATAACATACCATGCAAATAAATTTAAGCGGGGTTTTGATCTCCTCATAAACGTATGGGGGACCGATCATCACGGCTATGTAAAAAGGCTGCAGTCGGCGCTTGAGGCCATAGGACTGCCAAGCCACAAGCTGGACATAATCATCGGCCAGCTTGTAGCTCTATACAGAGGAAGCGAACCGGTCAGGATGTCGAAAAGGACCGGAGAGATGATCACTCTAAAAGAGGTCGTGGACGAGATCGGCAAGGACGCGATGAGGTTCTTTCTGCTCATGACCAGCGCCGATTCACACATGGATTTTGATATAGAACTGGCAAAGAAACAGACGCTGGACAATCCCGTATATTACATACAATATGCTTATGCCAGGATATGCAACATAATAAAGACCGGCGGAATAGATATCCCTTCACTCAAAGGAACGGATCTGGGACTGCTGGTTGAAGAATCCGAAAGGGAACTGATGATGAAGGTCCTGGATTTTCCCGAAGAAGTAAAGATCTGCGCCAAGACGATGCAGCCGCACCATCTTGTGCGGTATTCAAGGGAACTGGCCGCCGTCATACATTCCTATTATCATAAATGCAGAGTGATCTGCGATGACCGGGAGCTCATGAAAGCCCGGCTCATACTTATGGAGTCTACTCGAATTGTCATCTCAAACATGTTAAAATTATTGAAAGTCTCCGCTCCGGAAAGGATGTAAAAGATGAAAGAATGTTTTTTTCAAGGGGAGTTCGTCAAGTTCGAGGACGCTAATATATCAATAATGACCCATGCCTTCAACTACGGCACAGGGGTATTCGAAGGTATCCGCGGCTATTGGAACGCCGACAAAAAACAGATGTTCATCGTAAGGCTGGAAGAACACTATAAACGTCTTGGCAACTCATGCAAGCTCTTGAAACTTGAGATGAAATATCCGGTAAAAGAACTCTGCGACATAACCGTTGACCTGGCAAGAAGGAACGGTTACAAAGAAGATATCTACATAAGGCCGATCGCTTATAAGTCCACGAAAAGGATAGGGCTCGGACTGG
>JAKLHX010000013.1 GCA_022709925.1 Candidatus Margulisiibacteriota bacterium | reverse complement strand
ATCTTTCAATATCGCTCGAAGAAGCCTATACAGGCCTCGAAAAAGAGATAGAGATACAACATCTTGAAACTTGCCTTAAATGCAAAGGATCGGGAGCCGAGCCCGGTTCAAAGGTCACAAAATGCCCCTCATGCGGAGGGAGCGGCAGGATCAGACAGACCCAGCGCACTATTCTAGGCAGCTTTTCCAGCGTTGCCTCGTGTCCGGCATGCCAGGGCACCGGAGAAAAAATAGACTCCCCGTGTAAAAGCTGCAAAGGGACCGGAAGAAGCAGAGGGAAAAGCAAGATCAACCTCAAGATACCGGCGGGGATCGATAACGGATATCGTCTCAGAGTGTCCGGGGCCGGGGATGCCGGGTCAAAAGGCGGCCCGCAGGGTGATCTTTACGCGTTCATAACCGTAAAGCCTCACGAAAAGTTCAAAAGACAGGGAGACAACCTTTTCACTTATGAAAAAATAGATTTTGTGTCCGCGATACTGGGAGATGAGATAACCATAATGGTCCTTAATGAAAAAACTTCTTTGAAGATCCCTTCCGGCACACAGCCCAATACCGTTATAAGACTGAAAGGGAAAGGCATGCCGCGCATAAACTCTTCAGGATACGGGGATCTTTTTGTCGAGGTGCAGGTGCAGATCCCGACAAGGCTTTCAAAAAACCAGATAGACCTTCTTAAGAAGATCAAAGGGATATAAATGAGCCGCTTCTTTATACAGGCAGATACAATATCAGGCAGCGAAATAAGCATAACAGGCAGCGACCATAACCACATAAAGAACGTATTAAGGAAAGATGTCGGGGACAAGATCGTGTGTTTTGACTCTACCGGCACGGAATACGAGACCAGGATAGCTTCGATAGAAAAAGGAAGCCTTACGCTCAACATAATTAATTCTCACAAAAAAGACGTTGAACCAAAAATAAAGATAACGCTGGCACAATCCCTGCCTAAAAGCTCAAAGATGGACGATATAATACAAAAATCCACCGAACTCGGCGTTTTTGAGATCATCCCCGTGATCACCGAGCGATCGATAGCAAAAGCCGACAAGAACGAAAGATGGAACAAGATCGCAAAAGAATCGGCAGAGCAGTCCGGACGGGTCCATGTCCCTGAAGTAAAGGCAGCAATAAAATTAGAGCATCTTCTGGACTCATGCGGCGGATATGACCTTAAACTGCTGCCTTGGGAGTGCGAGAATTCCCGTTCGTTAAGGGCAGAGCTCGCGAACAACAAGAACATATCATCGATATTGGTACTGATCGGCCCCGAAGGAGGGTTTTCGCCGGCAGAGGCTGAAAAAGCATCCGCAAAAGGGTTTAAAAGCGTCTCTTTAGGCAAGAGGATATTGAGGACACAGACCGCGGGGCCGGCGACTTTGGCTATGATATTATATGAGATGGAGATGAAATAAAGTGGACAAAAGCTCTTTAGACATAGCAAAACTTCGCGACAGCTATTACAACATTAAACCGGACATTTCAGACCCTTCACAAAAAGTTTCGTTCGGAACTTCGGGACACAGGGGGAACCCTTTTTTAGGGACATTCAATGAAATGCATATCGCCGCGGTAGTACAGGCGGTCGCGGATTACAGGAAAAAAGCGGGAATAAACGGCGTTCTTTTCATAGGGATGGACTCGCACGCGGTATCGCTCCCTGCAATGATGACGGCAATAGAGGTCCTTGCGGCCAACGGAGTGGCCACCCTCATAGAACAAAGGCTTGCTTTTGACGACAGAGGAGGTTACACCCCTACCCCGGCGGTCTCGTTCGCTATCCTTGAAGAGAACAAAAAAAATAAAGATAAAAAAGCTGACGGGATAATAATAACGCCGTCGCACAACCCTCCCACGGACGGCGGCATAAAATACAATCCGCCGACAGGAGGGCCAGCGGATGCGTCGATCACCAAATGGATAGAAGAAAAAGCCAATGGATATCTCGCCGGCAGTAACGGCAAAGTAAAAAAAATGCCTTTCGAGCAGGCAATAAAAAATGAGAATATAAAAAAACACGACTTTATAACTCCTTACATAAAAGCTCTTGATTCGATGATCGACATGGACGCAATAAAGTCGTCAGGGATAAAAATAGGGGCTGATCCTATGGGAGGCGCCGCCCTTGAATACCTTGCTCCGATAGCCGAAATGTACGGACTGAACATGGAGGTGGCGAACCCTGCAATAGACGTCTCTTTCTGTTTTATGCCGAATGACAAGGACGGAAAGATCAGAATGGACTGCTCGTCGTCATTTGCCATGGCAAACCTTATAAAATTAAAAGACAAATACGATATCGCCTGGGGCAACGATACGGACAGCGACAGGCACGGCATCGTGACAAAGAGCTCCGGCCTCATGAACCCGAACCATTACCTTTCGGTCGCGATAAATTATCTGTACCAGAAAAGAACCGGCTGGCCTAAAGACTGCATGGTCGGAAAAACACTCGTATCCTCTTCGATGATAGACAGGGTCGCCGCATCCCTTGGAAGAAAAGTGTTCGAGACCCCTGTCGGGTTCAAATATTTTGTCGACGCGCTCTTAAGCAAAAAGATAGCGTTCGGCGGAGAAGAAAGCGCGGGAGCTTCATTCCTGCGTAAAGACGGGTCTATTTGGTCGACCGATAAGGACGGCATAATAATGGGACTCTTAGCTGCAGAGATACTAGCGACCACAGGAAGGGACCCGGGAGCTCTTTATAAAGACCTTACAGGAGCGTTCGGAGAACCGGTCTATGACAGGATCGACACACCCGCTTCTCCTGAAGTAAAGAACAAGCTAAAGAATCTGTCCAAGGAGAATATAAGAGCCACTATATTGGCCGGAGAAAAAATAGAGAACATATTGACACGCGCCTCAAACGGAGAAGCGATCGGCGGTATAAAGGTGACGACAAAGAACGGATGGTTCGCGGCACGCCCGTCCGGCACGGAGAACATCGCAAAACTCTACGTCGAAAGTTTCCTCGGGAAAGAACATCTGGCCCGTATAATAGAAGAAGCCAAGGGAATAATAGCAAAAGCCGCCGCCTGACCGCTGTATTTTTGTCCTATTCACTTTGAAATCCACACTGTTTTTTTTCGATTAATAAACGTCATGACACTACATATTGCAAATGCTCAAGTATTGCCTGTGCATGCTCTCTCGGCGGGAGCGCGTCTTTCTTACAGCAGGAATGCTTTGCTGAGAATTGTCCCTACCGAACAATTCGCCGGGTTTGCCGCAAGGGACATAGCAAAAACCATAAGGGACCTGCAAAAACGCGGGACAGTGAACATAACCGTATCCCCGGGCAACACAATGGTGAGGGTCCTAGACCATTTAGCAAAGACAGGGACCATACCGGCAGAAAAAGTGCTTGCGAGGACGCCTCTAAAAGAAGCGGACCTTCCGGTCTTTTTTGAAGACCCCATATCCGACGATCTTATTTTCAGACCAAACTACAGAACTTTGTTGGGCGGATACATAGAGAGCTCTCGCACTCCGAAAGAAATGTTCAGCAGCCTGACGGACTTTTGGTTGGGATGGAACAAAGAAAGGATAGATTGGGTGCAGACGCGATACGTTCACATGGCAGAATATTGTGCGGTCCCGGCATCAAGCTCTTTTTCTTTTGCCTCCTATATGCAAAGATTTTTCTTCGGTCTTATGCATCCTTCCAACAGGATCCCGGAAGGCAATATAACCTGCATATCCCAGGACCAGGACCCTGTAGAATATCAGGCGGCAATATCAAAAATGGGAGGCATCGATATTGCGGTCGTTTCAATAGGAACTAACGGGCATATAGCCTATAACGAACCGGGATCTTCCGCAACTTCCAGGTTCCGCAAAGTAACACTGAATCCGGAAACGATTTTTATCAAAGACGGGGAATGTCCTTCTTTGAGATCGGTACCGGACGCTTATACGATCGGGATCGCAGACCTTCGCGACACATCGCATCTGTTCCTTTTAGGCATGGGAGAAGAAAAAAGCGGCATCGTGGCCGGCTCCTTGTTCGAGCCGCCTTCTGAAGCAATGCCTGCATCCCTTTTAAGGGATCATCCTGCCATCAGGATAACCATAGATGCCGGAGCAGCGGAACAACTTCCCCATAGTTATCAAAAAATGATAGTAAAAGCCTCAGATAATCTTAACCAGGCGCGGCATCTGTTAATAGCCTCGCCTCTTGCGGAAATATTGGATAGTAACGAGATAACCGGAATAAGCGAAAAGATGGCGTCTGAATATCTCGGCCGCGTGATAGACTCCGAAGAAATGGGAAAGCTCCTTAAGGAATTTTACGACAGAAAACTGCCCGTTCCCCATTTTGATGCTTTTATGCAGGAGAACATACTTCTGTTCTATGTCAGAAAAAGCGCCGACCTGCTCAGCGACGTAAAAGACAAAGATCCTAGAGCGAAAAAAAAGGTTGAGGACCTTTTTCACAGGGTTTTCAGGGTTTACAGGTTCCCGGAAACAAAAAGCGAAACGCTGCTGAGAAAAATGCTGCTGTACAATATCATCTATGTAAACATCATGTCTTCATTCCTGCCCACAGCTTCACGGGCAAGGCTTCAGGCCGCTGTTTCTTCCACAATAGATAATGCGCTGTCAAGCAACGACCCGACAATGCGCAAGCCGGCCCTTGAACTTATATTCGAGATACTCGCCACCGATAAGACCGGCGTGTTCTTTAGCCCTTTCCTGACGGTACTGGACAAATCATATCATTTGCCCAGGTTTGCAAAAGGACTTGTGGACCTGCTTGTTGATGCAAGCGACGGAAATGTCGTTTTCGTCCACAACGACCCGAAAAAAGGCGACGTCCTTTTCAAAAGAGATTTCCTGGACTATACAAAGGCGAATATAGCAAAGGTCGCGGAAATCATCCCTGGACTTCGGGAAGAGTTGATAGAACGGCTCGAAGTTGTGGAGAACGAGGATCCGCACAGATCCCCTCTCGTGAAAGAGATGATGGAATATCTAGGCAGAACGGAATAATAAATGACCGGACAATTACAACGGGTCACGGTTATCTGTCCTATAAAACGCCTCGGATCCCTGATGGACCTGTCCCCTTTTATAGACGGGGCCATAAACAGGTTTGGGCAAAGAACAGTCCTGGGACTTAGCTCTCAAGCATTATCTCTCTACCGCAACAGGCTTCCTGAAGCTAAAAAGCAAGGCGCGGAAATATTCAAATTGGCTGAGGATCATCCCAAAAAGGCCCCTGTGGTTTTTCCGGAAAGGATAACGGAAATGTTAAAAGAAGGAGCTAATTTAGTCATGCCCGTAAGCGACGACCGGGAAACATCCAAACAAGCGGGAAGGATCGTTCGATCCATGCCAAACGCCCTTATAACAGGAACGGATTGTTTCCAGGAAGGGCTATATTCAATAGAAGAGCTCTTAGGCCAGGAGTTCCCTTTTAATTTCGTGAATAACGTTGTCCGGACAGACGGAGAAGACGTCCCCTGCCCTATTTTCCTGAACGGGCACTTAAAGCTCCTGCAAACAGCGTCACAGATCGATTCCTCTGGCATCATGCAAATAAAAGATGAGAACAGAAGACCTCTAATATGGACGACGGACCGAGACAAGCAACTTGCCGAAGATGTTTTCAGAAGAAATGGATTCTTTCCTGAAAACACTATCGCTTTCCATCTTACAGCGAACTCACACTATACCTACAGGGATATGATGTCAAAAAAGAATTTCCTGGAGGTCGCCAGACATTTTATAAGCAGAGGATTCTCGATACTGCTGGTAACAGGGAACATTTTCAACGGTACGATCTCAACATATGACAAAAGCTACCGTATCCATTCTGATTTTCTGAGCACTTTAGATTCTCCGGCATGCCGGCTGTTCTATGGAGATTGTCTGGTAGAGGCCGAAGTGATACGTCTGTGCAGGGCACTTCTCTCGGGAGAAACCGGAGTGGCGCATTTGGCTTCCGCCGTAGGGATTCCCAAGGTCACCATAGCGGCGACCTCGTACCAGACAGGGCATTTTTTAATGACCGGACCCTGTGATAAAGAATTTTTTGTAAGAGAAAGCACTTTTTTCGAATCCAAAAGATTGCCGAAAGCATCGGAGATTATAACGGCAATGGAAGAGATCCTGCAAAAAAAGTGAAATCCGCAAGTGTTTCTTTCGAAAATAAACCGTAAAGGACCGTCAATATGGCATGTATAACAAGTTCGATAAGAGTCCCGGTAATAACCAGACAAATGAGAGAGCTGCCCGGAATACTGGGCCATTTACGTTCATTAAACTGGAGAGGGACCGCTGTCTTTGCAGATATAGACGGGACTGTAATGCAAGCGGTAAATCCGCACGAAGTCCACAGGCCGAATTATCTATGCAACAGGCCTCTTGTAGAGATAGCCGATTTTGCGGAAACAGCGAGATTCGGGTTTGTTTCAGCAGCAGACCTTACAAGTCAGTATGCCAGGGTTATATCTCCACTCCATGAGCACCTGGGAGCTTCCGGAAACATCAGGTTCATGCAAAACATAGCGCTCTCTTCCAACAGAGGGGCTATGGTGGCGGTATTTGACCAAAAAGGCAGTGAGCTGACCGATATCGGCAGGCAATACCATAAAGAGCACGGTATAGACCCGGAAGATTATCCAGCACTTGAAGAGGTGCTCAACAGATGCGTCGATCAATGGATAAAAGGATCCGGATATTCCGGGAAAATAGGGTTTGAAGTAAGACCGCTTCCTGCAGGGTTCAATATCGATAGCGGGAACAGAAAGATCCCGGCATCTGGATATCCTGCGGATTTTCTCGTGGCCCAGATCGGCGTCAGGCCTTTCCCTAAAGGGACTTCCGCAAGAGAAGACGTGATCCTGATGATACAGGCACAATTGAAAGGCTCGGAACTGGAGGACAAATACAGGTTCGCTCCGGGCGGAGGAACGACCATAGATGTGAACAGGTCAGGAATAAACAAACAATCGGGCATATTATGGCTCATGGATTATTGGGGTATCCCCTCCGAGCCATTGAAAAGCCTTGATGATCCCGGATGCATGCCGGTACTAGGCCTTGGTGATGAGTTTGAGATAAAAGCCGATAGAGAAGGCCGACCTTCTTTAGGCGGAGACATGAGCATGCTGGAAGTCCCAAACCTGCTGGGACTTGCCGTGAACGACGACCCGAGGAGTTTGGCGAACGTACTGAATTCTTGCCAAGGCACCCCTACCGCACGGAGAATAATCCCTCTTGGGTCCGGACCTGCCGCAACACTCCAGTTCTTGATATGGGCGAACAACCCTGAAGTCCCCGGAACATCGATAGAAATGCCGGTCACTCAAAGCAGGGAAGTTGACATACCGAAAGGTCTCATCGATTTCGTCGGCATAGCAAAAGAGGAAGGCATCGTGGTCATAAGCGGGAGCATGCTCACGGGATTTAAGCACGGGAAAGACGTTATGGACTCTACAAAATCAGACCCCACACTTGAAAACATCCTCGCCCTTATGCAAAAAGGGATCCCTGTCGTAGTGGCAAGCGGAGGAGACCATGACACAAGGATAATGCCTATATTCAAGGCACTGAAAGAAGCGCTTGACAGGATGAACGCCGCAAACGGCAACCCGCGCTTGGATATGTCCGTCCTCGAAAGACTTTTATTCTATTCCAACGGAGGAACTATCAAGGCGACAGTGAACGGAACTGAACTGTCCTTGGATGAAGAATATCTTGGAAGGTTCCTCTTCGAAAGAAGAGATGCGGCAAGGATATCAAAAGCACTTGGAAATATAGCTCAAGATTACAATCGCACGTTCGGAAAAGAACATCTTCTTGAGTACGCGTTAAGAAAAGCCGGCGTCGATAAAAGATCTTATGCCACACAAATATCCCTGACGCCTTTGCTGACAGATAAAAGAGGATGGGTTCAACAAAAGTTCCTTGAAGCAGCAAAAACTAATAATATACCCCCGGTAGAGCTGCACTTTGGCGGATACTCAATGGATGTAACGCGCAGAGGCGTAAATAAAGGAATAATAATCGATGACTGTCTCGAACATTTTGCCGCCTTGGCCCAAAACAGGAAAAGGATACTGTATCTTGGCGGAGAGTTCTATTTCCACGTGGACCAGACAGGGGTCCCCTTGAGCGGAATAGACATGGAAATATTCAGGGCCCAAAATCGCGATGCGATGGACTGCGTAATAGCGCTGACAAACAACCAGGACGCCATCCCGGAACACCCGCAGATACTTCGCGGAGGGTCCGGGGTCCCCGCACTCATACAATGGCTTAAATTCCTGAATCAAAGCGTATAAAATAAAAACTGAAATTATCGCCTAAATTTAACGAAATAACGGTATGAGAACAATAACACACCCGGTGGTAGGGCTCGGAGGCACTCACATACGCGTCGGCTTCGTACAAAGGGATGTTGTAGGCAACAGGTTCGCAGGGATGCCTACTGTAATAGGAGATCCTGCGAAATTAAACTGCGTAAGAAATAACACCGGTGTAGACCTAAAAGCGACCCTGAATATGGCAGCCAATAAAATAATGACATCCCTGCCCTCAGACACCACTGAGTTCGTCGGAATAGATGCCCCCGGAGCTTGGCAGGAGAACGGGCTCCCCTATCTCGGGACCACACCAAACATTCCGGACCTGGGATCGTTCAACCTTGCAAAAGGATTCCCCGCAATGATGGGCCGCGGATGGAAGGCGGCCGTGAACAATGACGGGGTCGCGAACGTGCTGGCCATAGCACAAATGCTGCTTACGAATCTTAGCCGGTTCCCCGGAGCAAAAGAAGCATTATCAAAACAGGATGCCGGACTTGCGGGCTTCGTCCCTGGGACCGGTTTTGGCGCGGGAGCTTTCCGCATCAATAGCGGACTGGCAAAACCCGTCCCCGGACCGCAGCAGTTCTTTGACATCATGCTCTGGCAAGGCACTGACTTTTTAAACTGCGGATGGGTAACACCTGAAACGGCTTGCGCCGGAATAGGGTTCAAATTCCAGGCAGAGAACAGCCTTCTGGGCGAAAGATATGACGATGAAAAATTGACCGGGGATTTTATAAAAAAACTCGCTTTCATGAACCCTGATTCGACAAACAGCGAAGAGAGGGCTGTCGCAAGAAACATATACCGGATAGCCGCAAGAGGATTGGCCGACACAATGAAGCTGACCTACAACGGAGGAGATGAGACAGGGTCAAGAAAAGCCGTCGTAAATTCCCCTAGAAATGTGGAAACCGATTTTTGGGAGGGAGTAAGCGGCACAAGAGTTTTCATACTCGGGGGATGGCTTACTGATCCGTCAGTAAAAGGGTTCATTTCGCAGGAGCTGGCAAGAAACTTGGAAGGTTTCAACCCAAAACTCTTTACAGTATTCGCCGATGAGATCCCCGGAGTTAACGAAATGATGAGAACGGATTCAACAGAACTAATAGGCGCATCACTTTTGATGCCTGAAGAATACGCGAGGGAGTAAAAGATCATGCCTCGGATTGTCTTGAACAACGTGAGGAATATAGAGCTTGACCAGATGGCGGCACGGGCCATCTGCGATCCTAATATGCGCTCCGAACTTTACAGCAGGACAGCTCCGCACGACAGGCCTGTAAGAGAATTGTTCTCTAAAATAAAAAGCGATTTGGCCAATGGCTATATATACGGGTATTCATATGTCCCGGAAGGCATGATGTTCCGAGGACTGAACACAGGTCTTAAAAGGTCGTTTAAAAAAGGGGCCCTGGAACATGGCCAATTGAAACTCGATAAAAGAGGCCATTTTTTTGCGCTTGAAACAAGATGGGCCGCGGATTTTGCTTTTGAAACTCCCGATGACAAAGATGCCGTCCTGCTCGGGGTCTCGCACCACATGGCAAATATTTGGAGCGCGCACGAAGCGCTGGACTTGTTCGAAGACCTTGGCAAATTCTCTCTCGACACCTCTATGAGAGCTTATTGCAGCCGGACCAGTCCGGACATCCCGATTGAGGACATAGATGTGTTCATCATACTGGATAGGTCCGAAAAAAAGCTGGGTGATCTTATCCAAAGAGTTCCCGAAAGGATCAGAGAGACCGTAAGCGACCGCATATTCATGGTGCCTGCCCCGGAAGATAAAAAAGCGGACATGGCCTCATATGTAGCGAACTACTGCATGAGTAACGGGATACAAAGACCTCCCGCGACAAACATGGTAAAAGATCCGTTCGAACTTACATTCTGGGAAATGCAAAGGGCACTTATGATGCGCCAATATTCGGATATTATGACCCAAAAGGCAAGAGAGTTCCACGAATCGGTAGAGGCACTTAGACGGGTCATAGGCAGCGACCCGGGATATTGGGGAAAACAAGGGGATGAGACTTTTGATCCGCTCGGACTGATCGATTACTTGACGAGAACAGGCAGGGCACAACAAAATACGCAGGCCGACTGAAGATGAAAAATCAGTGAAATTCCCGTGAATAGTTGACGATAGAATATTAGAGCAAAAAACACAGCTCAAAAAAGGAGAAAAAAGATGGCTACAACGTATGCAACAAAATGGATCGGGGCATGGACACCAAAAATGGCTCAGGCGGGATTTCGCGTAGACCCTGCTACCAGAAGGCTTGACCCTTCGCAAGCAGTAAAGTTCGTCCGAACCGTAATGAGACCGGGGTTCATGTCAGACTCATATACGCCCAAAGTCTTGTCCCCTGAACAAAACCAAAGGATGCAGGATGAAGTTGCCGCTTTGACCAGGGACGGCGCTGATTTTTCCGCAAATGCAGGACAAAGAGCTTTTGATATGGCTTCATCTTTTGATCTTCGTGCAATGGTGAACGGATATTACAACGAAACAGCTTTGAATCATATGGGATCAATAGAGGATATCACTGACCCCTCAATGAAAGCTTTTCACGGAATGCCTTGCGTGGCCGTTATCGGAGCAAAATCGTTCCCAAAATTCAGATTAACCGCAATGCCGGGCTCTGACAAATTGGTTTATACTGCCCCCGGATTCATGAAAGGATCGATAGAAACAACCCCTGAAGACACCTATATTGATAAAGCAGGAACAAGCTACATCTCGAACCCGTCCACAGGGGAAAAAGAAATAGACCAAAGACATGCTTTTAACAGGATATTTGCAGAACACGGTCTATTCGGATATCACATAGAAATGGAAGGATTTGATCCTCTTACATCTCTCGGCGGCATGGGCATGTCAAACCACGTAGCTCTTTGGAGCGTAGCTTGGGCAAGCATGCTTTCAGGAGCCCAGAAGGATTGGGGACAGATCTTTGCCGAAGGCGGGAATGTTGAAAACACCAGGCTCAACGGACTTACAGGTTTCCAGGAAGCGATCCAAGCCGTACTTCCGGGTAACGGGATATTGATCTATGCACACGACTATTATGGAGGCATCGGAAGGCAACTGATGGGCCCGGAATACGCAAAACAGATCGAAGACAATATGTGGCTGATACTCTATAACAGAATAACGGGAGATAAACGCTTGCCCGTGAACGAAACATGGACCGTACAAGCAGCAGCTCCTACATTCCACGATCATTATCAGCGTATCCTTGATGTCTCTTGGGACGGAGAAGTTTCCCCGATGCTTCAGGCTTCCGCTACCGGCGCACCGATAGATCTGGCTAAACTGCGGGCGGGTTACAGCGAACATTCCAAGCTCAGATGGCAAGCCTGCCAGCAATACTGGGGGAATGATGGCGAACAGAAGTTCATAAGAGAGCAGATTGCAAATGGTAATGCAGTATTCCCGCTTGGTGAAGGCTCTAACAATTCAACAAAACTGCTGATCTTAGGAGGAGATGCTCCTGCACTTCCCGTACTTACCAGGGAGGACGCGGAAAACGCATTGAACGTCCCGGGAACAGTGACAACGGGAAGAGTTCCGTTCAAGTTCCTGGACAGAGGTCTTGTACTCGGCAACGGCTGGGAACAACTTAACAACGGAAGAAATGTCCCGGCAGAGCTCATAACTATCGCAGAATAGTTGCTCAAAGCAAGTCCCGTATTTTTCACCCCGATCTCGCATCGGGGTGAAATTTTTTTATAAATAGTTCGATATACTATTGAGGTTTTTCAATGACGCACATAACTCAGATGACCAGACACATAGAATTATCCCCGAGAATACGCCTTGCTTATTCAAGAGGAACTGAATTAGTAAGAAGTCTGCCCCACAACCAAAGAGACCTTTTGACGGGAGCAACATCTGGAAAAGTAAAGGCCTGCATAGGCGCTGATTTTGATAAGACCCTTGTCCCGACGGATGAAAATAAAAGACAGTTCTTTTTCCTCGGGGAAGATCCGACACGCATATTGGGACCGCTCGGAGCCAATGCATTCATGGGGCTTCCCGCAGGAGTCATTTCAGGCAATACCATAGAATATGTGAACGCAAGGTGCGCAGAGCCTATACAGGCGTTCATGCTCGGCTTTACAAGGAAACAGACCGCCATAGGAGGGATCGCAAGTTCTGCCATATATGCCCTTAACGGAGGCCATATAACGCTTTATGACCAAAGCGGAGCTGAAAACTGGACGGCCATGGAAAAATACAATACTGAACAAAGGATGCCTGAGCCCCTTGCAGAAGAACTCAGCAGCGCCATGCAAAAGGCCGTCAGGCCATTCTTAAAAACCCCTCTACTGGAGCCCATCCCTATAAGGAGCGGTCTTACGACCTCATATGTATTTTCTCCTGTACTGCAAAGCCGTGCGGGCGTCCAGATATGCCTGATAGGTGTCCCTTCTGAGGAAAGAGGGGCAATAATCGACGCCATAAAAGCGAATATAGCCCCTGAAAACGTGCAAAAATTCTGCATACAGCCCGGAGGAGAGTATTCAATAGACGGGTCGCTGTCGACACTCGAAAAAAGATCGGCAGGGCTTGATTTCATGAAAAGGACGGGGTCCGAACATATGTTCTATTTTGGGGATGCGGTATATAAAAGAGGCGATATGGAAGGCAACGATTATTCCATGGTCCACAACCCTAACACTACTGTTTTTGCCGTAAATCCAAATAGAGAAGAAGTCCCTGAACACGAAAGTGTTTTTTGGATAGGTCCAGGACCAGAAGCCACCTTTAATTTGCTGACATGGCTGGCAATAGAAAGAGCAAACCATCTGATAAGCAACGGAGAAGAAAGCAGTACCACAACATGGTCTCTCTTAAAATATGCCGGCATGACCCAGGAGCAGGTCACCTCATAAAAGCTTTGATTGCTGATTCCTATCTGCTATCATATTACCCATGAAAATACTCATCTACGGAGCAGGCGCGATCGGTTCGGTATTCGGCGGGTTCCTCGCAAAATCCGGAGAAGAGGTCGTGATGCTGGGCCGCCCTCAACAGATGGAAACAATAAAGTCCAAAGGTCTTAAGATCGAGGGCATATGGGGCGACCATCTCATAAACTCGAACATACTGTGCTATTCCAACGGACCTGACCTTAAAGAAGACCACGGCACGTCTTTCGACCTGATAATAATAACTGTAAAAGCTTACGATACTTTGTCCGCTTCTTCCGACATAAGGAACATGGTGAACATGGACACTCTTGTATTGTCTCTCCAGAACGGCATAGGCAATACCGATATGATCGCAAAAGGCATAGGCGCGGACCAGGTCCTGGGAGGCATGGTCATATTCGGGGCTGAAATATTCTCGCCGGGATCGGTGCGGGTGACCGTATCGGCAGATGACGTCGTTATAGGCAGGATAAGCGATAAGACAGAGGCAAAGCGCGTGGAAGAGATCGCGAACATATTTACTGCAGCGGGAATAAAAACACGGACCACCGAAGAGATAAACAAAGCCATCTGGAACAAGGTGATATACAATTGTTCGCTTAATGCCCTGGCGTCAACGCTCGGCATAACATACGGACAACTGCTTGAATCCGAACATACCAAGGACATAATGAGAAGGATAATAGCCGAGATCTACGCTCTGGCCCAAAAATGCGCGATAGACCTTGAGCCAAAGACAAAAGAGGAATACATAAAGATATTGTTCAATCACCTGATCCCTCTTACCGCCACGCACAAGCCGTCCATGCTGCAGGACATAGAAAAACGCAGACGGACCGAAATAGATTATCTTAACGGTATGGTAGTGCAGATGTCGAAAGACCACGGGCTCTCCTCCCCTGTCAATCAGGTCCTGACGGAGCTCATAAAGTTCAAAGAAAAGAAACGCTCGATATAGCTATTCTGCCCTTTTTTACGTTGTATAATAAATCCATGAAAACAAGACCGGATTTTTCAGACACTTTCAAAGAAAAGACTTTTTCCAATATTATCGCCATAGAAGACAATAAGATCGACAAAATATCCGCCGGCTATACATCAGGGGCCGGCAGCCGAACGATAAAAGGCAAAGAGGTGGATTACAAGTTCGAGTCTCTGTCGGATACCTTTGACGCACCGGAACAGAATAAATACTCTATAGATCAAAAGATATCTCTCCTGCAAAGAGCCGATAAAGCGGCAAGAAAAACCGGCGGACTGATAAAACAGGTGACGATCAATTATTCGGACATCATACAGGAAGTTGAGATCTCAAACTCCCTGGGCACTAACAGGTCAGGAAAAAGGATAAGGACCAGATTTTTTATAAATGTCGTTGCCTCTGACGGGACTTCCATACAGACCGGTTATGAGACGGCCGGCGGAACTT
>JAKLHX010000129.1 GCA_022709925.1 Candidatus Margulisiibacteriota bacterium | reverse complement strand
TCAACAACAGCAGGAGCATAGAATATGGAATATATCGGATGAAGCATGTCTGAATGCAAATCATACCAACAGATTGATCCTGCAATACCGAAATGCTTTCCACCATCCGCATAATTAAGTGTCCCGTCTATAGGATCGATCACTGCTACTGGTCCACTGCAGTCAAGTGCAGGCTTGCGGTGCATACCGCCTTCTTCTGCAACTATCGGCAAAGTCGGATCAGTACCCCTTAAAGGATTGATTATCATATCCATTGATTTAAGATCTGCCCAACAGACTTCAGTCGTAAGTCGTTTTTGTCTTATATCAATTTGCGCTTGTAGCGAAAACCTACCAGCATTAACAACGCATTGCTTAAGACTTCCCTGCAGTATGGATAACCTAGGGTCAGATAATTTTAACGATATCGGGATACTTAACATCTTTATTTGTTATCGGTATTTTTTTGAGTAAATTTCAGACAGGTCTGATTTAGAAAAATTGAAATACAATGAAAAAACAGAATGAAGGCTACTTAATTATGTCATTAAATCCTTTTTCGTCCAGCACCTTCACCCCAAGCTTCTCAGCTTTAGAGAGTTTGGAACCGGGTTCTGTGCCTGCCACCACATAATCTGTGCTTTTGCTGACGGAGGAAGTGGTCTTTCCGCCAAGGGACCTGACCAGGGATTCGGCCTCTTCCCTGGACATAACGGTCAAAGTACCGGTGAACACAAAGGTCTTTCCGGACAGTTTTCCGTCTTTATTAGCCTTGATCTTAGACGTTAGATCCACCCCTGCTTTTTTAAGCTTCTCAACAAGGTGATGATTGTGCCTGTCTTTGAAGTAAGCTGTTATAGAGGCAGCTATCTTCGGACCTATGCCTTCTATTGCCGTCAGGGAATCGTCACCGGCATTCATGAGAGCATCTATGTCTCCGAAATTCTCCGCTAAAAGCTCGGCCGCGCGGCGTCCGACGTTCAATATCCCGAGCGCATACAGCACCCTATCCAGGCCTTTTCCCTTGCTTGATCCTATAGCTCCCAAAATGTTCTCCGCGCTCTTATCCGCCTTCCTTTCGAGCCCCAAGACATCCTGTTTTTTGATGTAATATATATCGGCCAGGTCCTTTATAAGTCCGCTTGTAACAAGCTCCCCGGCAAGCGCATCTCCTATCCCTTCTATGTCCATAGCCTGCCTGCTCGCAAAGTGTTTCACCGATTCTATAAGCTTTGCAGGACATGATGAATTGATGCATCTTATGGCCGCTTCGTCTTCTTCACGGTAAACGTCACCTCCGCAGACAGGGCAATGCTTTGGCATATGGAATGTCTTTACGCTTTCATCACGCTTATCTTTCAGCACCCTTACCACCTGCGGAATAACATCACCCGCACGCTGAACTATCACATGGTCGCCTATCCTTATGTCCTTGCGGGCGATCTCGTCCTCGTTGTGCAGGGTCGAGTTCTTTACGATGACCCCGCCGAGCCTTATCGGCTTGAGATGGGCCACAGGGGTCAATGTTCCGGTACGGCCTACCTGGACATCGATGGATTCGATCACTGTTTCCTTCTGCTGCGGCGGGAATTTGTAGGCTATCGCCCATCTGGGGCTTTTCATCGTTGCACCCAGCTTCTTTTGCGCCGCCAGGTCATTCACCTTTATTACTATGCCGTCTATTTCATAATCAAGTTTTTCCCGCTTTTCTTCAAACTCCGAGCAGAACTTTATCACAGCATCTATCCCATTGCATTCTTTCACATTAGGATTTACCCTGAACCCCAGTTCCTTTAATAATTCTAGAGTCCCTATCTGTGTTCCCTGCTCTTTCAGCTTTTTAGACTTTTCCATTACTGCTCCGTAACAAAACATGCTGAGCGGCCTTTTAGCCGTTATTTTCGGGTCCAGCTGGCGCAGGGACCCGGCAGCTGCGTTCCTGGGGTTAGCGAACACCGGTTTATCCTCTTTTTCTCTCTCTTCGTTGAGCTTATAGAAATTCTTGAGCGGCAGATACACTTCTCCTCGAACTTCTATGGAAATATCCGGGTCTATTTTGAGAGGAATGGCTTTTATGGTCCGAAGATTCTCCGTTATATCTTCTCCATGGACCCCATCTCCGCGAGTAGAACCTTTTACGAATAGGCCATTTTCATACTGCAAAGAAACAGCAAGGCCGTCTATCTTTAATTCGCATGCATACTCGATATCTTCTGACATTTCCAGACCTTTCCGGACCCTTTCATCGAACTCCTTTAATTCTCCTATGTTCAGAGCATTATCCAGGCTGAGGAGCGGCGTTTTATGCATAACGGATGAGAACTTATCAAGAGGAGCTCCTCCGACCCTTTGTGTAGGGGAATCGGCAGTTACAAGATTAGGATCCTCTTTCTCAAGTTCGATAAGCCGGCGCATAAGGAGGTCATATTCATGGTCGCTGATAGAAGGCTTATCAAGGACATAATACTGGTGATCGTGGAGGAGAATCTCTTTCTTCAGTCTTTCTATTTCCTGTTTGATGTTCATGGTTTTATAAGTATACTGTCCAATGTCCCATTATTATACAAATTCTCGATCTCCTCAAGTGTATGGCTGTCCTCGATACGGAACTTTCCGCTTTTTGTCCTCGTAAGCTGTGATTCGTAAGCGCCGGTCCCCAGACTGGCGCCGATATCCTCACAAAGGGTCCGTATGTATGTGCCCTTGGAACAGCCTACTTTTATTCGAACCCTGGGGTTTGGACCTTCTTCAAAGGATAAAAGATCTATGTAATTTATGCGTATCTTTCTCGCTGGACGGTCAACGGTTATACCCTGCCTGGCAAGGTCGTATAATCTCTGCCCTTTATGGTGAAGCGCCGAGACCATGGGAGGGACCTGTTCTATCTCGCCGATAAACCTCTTTATGGTATCTTCCAGGTCTTTTTTTTCTACTTTCACTTCTTTTTTTGAAAGGATCTTCCCGTCACTGTCCCCTGAATCCGTGGTTATACCGAACACCATCTCCGCCTCGTATTCCTTATCATGCCCCATGAACTCATCGGATCTCTTGCAGGCCTTGTCCAGGCATATTATAAGGACGCCTGTGGCTGAGGGGTCGAGAGTGCCGGCATGGCCTATTTTTTTTATTTTTGTGAGTTTTCTGATCCTGTCGACCACCCTGAACGAGGAAATGCCTTTGGGCTTGTTGACTACTATAATTGCGTCCATTTGTCTTTTATCGCGGCAAGCAGTTTGTCCCTGGCCTCTTCGACAGGACCGTCCATAACTATCCCTGAAGCTCTTTGATGTCCGCCGCCACCCAACTC
>JAKLHX010000128.1 GCA_022709925.1 Candidatus Margulisiibacteriota bacterium | reverse complement strand
TGGTCTTTAACACATTGCCGATGCCGTCCACTATTTTTGAGGTGAGTTGGCACAGATCGAGCCCTCTTTTGAACCCCAAAAGCGAATAGTCCGGCGTAAGATTGAACATGTCAAGCGCCTGTTGGAGCATTTCTCTGTGCTGGCCCGTTGAGACCACGGTGCTTTCAAATCTTGTTTGGTTCGCCCTCGCGCCCAATATTACGGGCGCCAGTTTTATGGCCTCAGGCCGAGTTCCCATGACGAACATGGTCCTTATGGGTGCGTTGGATATAGCGGGTCGTCCGCAAGCCGGCAACGTTTTCATAGCGATCATCAGACTCTCCTTTGAAGTTCCTGAGTAGTTGTTCACAACACTCTGTATTTCTATCGTCAATAATCCCCGAAGATTTCACTTATTTTCTTGTCGGAAAGGCGTGCTAAAATAAGGCAATGAAAACATTTTTTCTCAACGGGAAATGGGAATGCGCCATTGACCGGAAAGATGTTGGAGAAATAAAAAAATATTTTGGCGCTTCAAAAGAATTTAAGAGCGCCAAGACCATGAACATCCCTTCCAATTGGCAGGTCGCGGGCCTCGATGATTACAGCGGCACTGTCTGGTTCAAAAAAGAGTTTGTCGGTATTGATATAAAAGATGATGAGGACGCGCTTCTGCAGTTCAGCGGAGTGGATTATTTTGCCAAAGTGTGGCTGAACGGAAAATACCTGGGTGAGCACGAAGGTTATTTTCAGCCGTTCGAGTTTAATATCACAAAGGGCATGAAAAAAACCGGCAGAAACACTCTTGTTGTCAAAGTCTCGTCTCCCGCGGAACCCGTCGGGAAAAATGCCTGGCCCCATCGCAAGCGGTTGATAAAAGGGGTCTTTGGTCATCATGATGTAAGACCCGGTTCCTGGCATGAAAAACTCGGACAGACAAAGGGGACCGGAGGGATATGGAACGATGTGAGGATCCTTATCTGCAAAAAAGTAAGGATCTCCGGTATAAAAGTAAGCCCTAAATTAAAGAACAACTACAAAGCCGCGGATATAAGTCTGGAGGTATTCGCGGAGAATACGACTTCTTCAAATGTAAAGGCAGATGCTTTTATAGAAGTTGCTGATAGTAAAGGGAAGATAGTAGAACGCTTGCAGTCCTCTTTTGTTGTGAGACCCGGCGTGAACGTATTTAATGCGACCGTGAAGATAAAGAACCCGCGTCTTTGGTGGCCTTGGGAAATGGGTGCCCAGGACCTTTATTCAATAAAGATACAGCTTGCCGACGAAAAAAGCGGCGAAAAACTTTCTCTGGCAGATCAAAGGTTCGGCATAAGGGAGATAAAGATCGGCAAGAACAAGGCCTGGACAATAAACGGCAAGAGGATATTCGTCCGCGGTTCGAACATCATTCCCGAAGAGTACCTTTCCACATATTCAATAGAGCGCATAAAAAAAGACGCAGCGCTGATAAAAGAGGCCAACTGCAATGCGGTTAGAGTGCACGCGCATGTTAACCGCAAAGAATTATATGATGCGCTAGACGAGGCCGGTATAATGGTGTGGCAGGATTTCGCCCTCCAATGGGAATATGTGGACAGCCCTGAGTTCAAAGAGCAGGCCGTAAAGCAGATAAGGGATATGGTGAACCTTCTGCATAATAATCCCTGCGTAGTCCTGTGGTGCTGCCACAACGAACCGGTCGTCACATCCAAAGAACTCGATGAGGTCATGGCGATGGCAGTAAAACAGGAGGATTCGACAAGGGCGGTCATAAAGTCGTCCGATTTTAACGAACATCCTTATCCGGGATGGTTTTGGGGGCACTATAGATATTTTATGTCCTTGATCGGGAAGCCTTTTCCTTCGGAATTCGGTGCCCAGGCGCTTCCCTGTGAGGCGACTCTGAAAAAAATGTTCGCTAAAAAAGACCTGTGGCCGCCGAACTGGCTTAAGTGGGCATACCGCGATTTTGTCTATGAGCAGACTTTCCATATTGCCGGGATAAGACAGGGAAAGAGCCTCAAAGAGTTCATCGAGAACAGCCAGAACTATCAAAGCGACCTTATAAAATTCTCTGTTGAAACATACCGCCGGCAAAAATGGTCGCAGATAACGGGCATCTTCCATTTTATGCTCCTTGAACCGTGGCCGGCCATATCTTATTCCGTCACTGATTATTTCAGGAACCGCAAAAAAGGTTTTTTCACTCTTAAAAAGAGTTTCCAGCCGGTCGTTGTCACGGCATCGCTTCAGAGGAGATCTTACGGGTTAGGCAGAAAAATAGAAGGGCAGTTTTGGATCGTAAACGATTACTGCAGGGATCTTAAAGATGCAAAGATAGTGTTCTCAATAAAGAGAAAAAACAGAACGCTCCACAGGTTCGCCACGGTAAAAATAGATGTGCCAAAAGACTGTTGCAAGGAGCTGACAAATGCTGTATATTCATATACAAAAGGGCTTGAGATCCCTCTCAAGTTGAGGACCGGCCCTGCAGAACTGATTGCGGACGTTTTCGACAGCAAAGGAAAGTTGATTTCTTCTAATTCGGAAGAGATGGATCTGGTAAAAATCCCAAAAGGTACTGAGCTGTTCAACGCAGAGTTTTTGTGGGAGTAATTTTGTGAAAAAAGGCCTCTGGCAAGAGATTAAAAAGTATCGCATAGCGTATTATTTCGTTCTTCCTACGGCTTTGGCGATGCTGACGCTGCATATTTTCCCTGTTTTTCAGGCTTTCTACATGGCGTTCCTTAAGCTTAATCAGTTCACGATAAGCCAATATCTGATGGCTCCTTTCGTAGGGTTCGATAATTTCGCCGATATACTGTTCAACGTCAACAGCCCCATACATATAGGACTTCTTGAAGCCGTAAGGAACACCGTAATATACACCATACTCGTCACATTGGGCACTACATTCTTTGGGATGCTCATAGCCCTTATGGTCAATAGGAATTTCAGGGGAAGGAACGTTGTGAGGGCTCTTTTCTTGTTCCCATGGGTCGTCCCTACTTATGTGACAGGTCTTTTGTGGGGCTTCATGTGGCAAAAGGAGATAGGCGTCATCAATCTTGTGCTGGTGGACTGGTTGCATCTGCTTCCTTCAAAACCTTTCTGGCTTCTCGGGCCCAACACACTTTGGGCCGTTATAATCCCGACTATCTGGAGATACTGGCCGCTCTCGATGCTGATGCTTCTTGCCGGTATGCAGTCCATTCCGGATGAACTTTACGAGGCCGCCGAAATAGACGGGGCTTCCGGCTGGAGGAAGTTCTGGTCTATAACCATGCCTATGCTAAAGCCGGTTTGGGCG
>JAKLHX010000127.1 GCA_022709925.1 Candidatus Margulisiibacteriota bacterium | reverse complement strand
CAATACGGGATATCCTATAGTCATCCAGGCGGTCCCTTTCAAGAAAGGGCTGACCTTCAGGGTCATCGGACATCCGACCGGAAAAAAAGTCGCTTTCTCTCCTCCTTCGATAAAGTATAAATATACTTCGGTAATGACAAAGGACGCGGAAACCGGTCGGGAATATGAGAAAAAGATCAGGACCAATGCCTTCCGCACCGAAGTGATCAGGACGGTCTCTATCAACGGGAAAGTGATCAAGAGAGAAAAGATAAAGAGCTCGTACAAACTCCACGGCGACAAGGTTGATGTAAAGATCAGAAAAAAAGAGCCGCGTTAAACATAAAAACCTTCGTGCTATAATTTACCCATGAAAGACCTTGCAAGAGAATCTATTTCCGGACTGCCGGAATATATCCCGGGTAAACAAGTTGAAGAGGTCGTGAAACAGTACAATCTTAAAGAGGTCATAAAGCTTGCTTCAAACGAAAATCCTTTAGGCGCCTCGCCGCTTGCGATAGCATCGATAAATGAGAATGCCAAATTCTCTTATGTTTATCCCGACCAGCGGCACACGATCCTTAAAGAAGCACTTTCGGCAAAGCTGGCTGTCGGTAAAGAGAACCTTATAATCGGTAACGGTTCGGATGAGATAATGCTCCTCATGGCGCAAGTATTCCTTAGCGCGGGAGATGAGGTCGTATTGTCGCGCAATACTTTCAGTATGTATGAGTTCGTCACTAAGATAATGGACGGGACCCCGGTTTTTGTCGACCTCAAAGACTATACATATGATTTGGACGGCATATTGAACGCAGTTACGGACAGGACCAAACTGATATTTTTATGCAACCCCAATAACCCTACGGGGACGATATTTTCAAAAGAACGATTTGACGCGTTCATGTCAAAGGTCCCGGACAATGTCATTGTGGTCCTTGATGAGGCCTATGGCGATTATTCCGGAAGCGATATATATCCTGACGGTCTCAAATATGTCAGGGCCGGTAAAAACCTGGTTATACTCAAGACTTTTTCCAAGGTCTACGGGCTTGCCGCTCTCAGGATAGGTTACGGGATAGCCAAACCGGAGATAATAAACTATCTTCATATGGCAAAGATGCCGTTTAATGTTAACAGGATAGGCCAGTTTGCCGCTTTGGCGGCGCTGTCTGATGATAAGTTCTTTAAGGAGAGCATAGAGAACAATGAACGCGGCAAGGAATATCTTTATTCGGAACTTGGGAAAATGGGTCTAAAATTCCTTAAAACGCAGGCAAACTTCATATATATAGAATTTAACGAGAATTCAGACAGGATATTCATTGACCTTATGAAAGAAGGCGTAATAATAAGGCCTCTTAAGTCTTTCGGCTTGCCGAATTCAATAAGGGTAACTGTCGGGACTATGCCGCAAAATGAACGGTTCATAGCTGCCTTAAAGAAAGTGGTCAAATAGAATAATGCCTCAAAAAACTCCTCTCTACGATCTCCATCTGGATAATGGCGGCAGGATGGTGGAATTTGCCGGATGGCTTATGCCGGTACAGTTCAAAGGGATAATAGAAGAACACAATGCGGTAAGGGAAAATGCCGGGATCTTTGATATAGGGCACATGGGACAAATAGAGGTCTTTGACAAAGACGCTTTACAGCGCCTTGTGACGAACGATATCTCTCTGCTTGCCGAATGGATGGGGCAATATTCTTTTATTTGCAATGAAGATGGGACCGTATTGGACGACCTTATAATCTACAGGCTTCCGGATAGGTTCTTGGTCATCTCAAACGCAGTGAACGCACAAAATGTCTTTGAAAAGATAAAAAATGCCGATCCCAATGCCGCTATTCTATACGAGACCAGAACGGCCATAGCCCTGCAGGGGCCTTTGACCTTGGAACGGTTCCAGAAATTTGTAAAGGCAGACCTGAAAAAATTAAAGCACAGACAAATAATCCCCGTAAAAATAAACGGTTCCTTTGACGCAGTGGCCTCCAGGTCCGGTTACAGCGGAGAGGACGGCATAGAACTGTTCTTTGATAAAAAAGCCGCCGCAGACCTGTGGAGGCAGCTCCTTCTTGAAAGTTTTGAACCATGCGGACTTGGAAGCAGGGATACTCTCAGGATAGAAGCCGCTCTTCCGCTTTATGGGCACGAGATAGATGCGAAGACCACGCCTATTGATGCCGGATTCGACCGTTTTGTCAGATTTGAAAAAGGTGATTTTTCCGGCAAAGAGGCCTTGTTGGAACAGAAAAAGATGGGGGCATCCAAAAAGCTTGTCGGATTTGAGCTGTCCGGCAGGGCGGTGCCGAGACAAGGATATGATATTTACAGCGACGGCAAGAAGATCGGGTATGTGACAAGCGGTACTTTTTCTCCCACTTTGAAAAGATCCATAGGGATGGGATATTTATTTGCCGGCACGGATGAAACCGCCGGTTCACCCAAAGTAGCGATAAGGGATAATTATTTTGACATCTCCTTTGTAAAGCTGCCTTTTTATAGACGCCCCAAGATATGATAGAATATTAGTAATTTATCTCCGTGGGAGGGCTAAAAATTGAAACCTCAAGACCTTAAATTTACAAAAGAGCACGAATGGATAAGCCGGGACGGGACCGTTGGCATAAGCGACCATGCGCAGCATGAGCTTGGGGATGTGGTCTTTGTCGAACTGCCGAAAGTGGGCGTCGAAAAGGCGCAGGGCTCTGAACTAGGCGTTCTGGAATCGGTAAAATCCGTTTCAAGCGTATACAGTCCGGTATCCGGATCCGTTGCTAAGATAAACGATAAACTTGTCCAGACCCCCGAGCTTGTTAACAAGGACCCTTATGGGGAAGGCTGGATAGCCCAACTTAAAATATCGGATATGCAGCAGCTGGCAGCGCTTATGACTTATGACCAATACCAGGCATTTGTCGGCAAATAACATTGAAAGCCGGACCGATGAGTTATATCCCTAATACAGACGAAGACCGCTCAAAGATGCTTTCCGCTATAGGGGAAAAAGATATTGGATCTTTGTTCCGAGATATCCCGGAAGCTTCCATATCGCGGTCGCTTCCTGATATACCCGAAGCACTGGATGAGATATCTCTTGTAAAAGAGATGAAAAAGTTTAGCGAAAAGAATATGAATGTTTCATCCTCGGCGTCTTTTTTGGGCGGCGGCGCATATAATCACTTTATCCCTTCCGTAGTAAGGCATATAACCTCAAGGTCGGAGTTTTATACCGCTTATACCCCTTATCAGGCCGAAATGAGCCAAGGGCTGCTGCAGGCCATTTATGAGTATCAGACGATGGTATGCAACCTTACTGGCATGGACGTATCAAGCGCTTCGCATTATGACGGTGGGACAGCTCTTGCGGAAGCCGCAGTGCTTTCCTG
>JAKLHX010000126.1 GCA_022709925.1 Candidatus Margulisiibacteriota bacterium | reverse complement strand
ATTCTGGGTAAAAAAGCCGTGGTTCTCGGACAGGGATACGGGCCGGTAAAAAGGCCGTTGAATAAAAGACTGATAAGATATGTCCTCAACATGGCCGACCTCATAACACTGAGGGACATAGCTTCAAAGCAGATGATAAAAAAAGACGGTGTTAACGTCCCTCCCATACTGGTTTGTGCCGATCCCGCACTGCTCCTAGAAAAAGGAAGTTTCTCTGACATCGTAAAGGACGAGATGATAAATGAATTTGACCGCCCGACTGTCGGGATAAGTCTCCGTAACTTTAAAGGCATGCCTGCATCTTTTCCTTCTGACATGGCCCGTGCTATAGATTCGATCATAGAAAAATATAACGTCAACGCGATCTTCATCCCTTTCCAGGTCCCGGAAGACACGGAGGTGTGCGTAAATGTCCTTTCTTTCATGAAGAACAAAGGAAGGGTGATAGCAGGGCTCTACGGCCCAAGGCAGGTCTTAGGGCTTGTAAGTTCTCTGGATATGCTCATAGGGGTCAGATTGCACAGTCTTATATTCGCGGCGGTTTCCGGTGTTCCGGCTATTGGAATAAGCTATGATCCGAAAGTCCGTGCTTTTGCTTCGGACGCCGGATTTACTTGCATGGACCCGGATGTCACGGAAGAAGGTTTTGTCGGTGCATTTGATGGGGTCTGGACCGATAGGGAGCGCAAAGCCCGCGAGTTGAAGGACAGGGCAAAACTCCTGAGATACAAAGCACTTATAAATTTCGAGTCTTTTTTTGAATATTTCGGAATGCAGGACATCGTCAATCTTTTCGGCGTGCGCATAGACAATGTAGCCCTCCGCAGCGGCCTTGAAAAAGTAGATGAGTATGTAAAGAGCGGAAAACCGCATCTGATATTCACTCCTAACCCGGAGATAATAATGTCTTCACAAAAGGATGATAAGATGCGCGATCTGTTGAACTCTTCAGACCTCAACCTTCCTGACGGCATAGGAATAGTCGCTGCCGCAAGGCTTGTCGGAACTCCTGTGCGCGGGCGGCTTACCGGGATAGATTTCATGGTATCTATATTGGAGGCGGCGCGCGAAAAGGGCTATAAGGTCTTTCTGCTCGGCAGCGCTCCCGGGGTAGCCGAAAATGCCGCAAAGAACCTTCCAGGTGTGGAAATAGTGGGGACCCATGACGGATATTTTAAAGATGAAGACAGTAAAGAGGTCGTGTCTTTGATAAAAAATGCTCATCCTGATATCCTGTTCGTCGGTATTGGAAGCCCAAGACAGGAACAGTGGATATCGGCACATTATAAGGAGATAGGCGCACCGGTGAATATGGTGATAGGAGGCAGTTTGGATGTGTTGTCCGGCAAGGCAAAGAGAGCACCCGTTATATTCCAAAAGACAGGTCTCGAGTGGCTTTACCGGCTCGCTAAAGAACCAAAAAGATGGAGAAGGCAGCTTAACCTGGCAAGGTTCGGATGGCTGGCAATAAGACATAAATTGAGGATATACTGATAACCATGATCAACAGAAAAAAAACAAAAGAAGTAAAAATAGGAAGCGTGAAGATAGGGGGGTGCGCTCCTGTTGCGGTACAGTCAATGACCAAGACCCATACTGCCGACGTGTCCGCTACCGTTGCCCAGATAAAGAGGCTTGAAGAAGCCGGCTGCGGGATAATAAGGGTCGCCGTAAAGGACGAAGCCGACGCCCTTTCGCTCAAGAAGATAAAAGACCTTATCGGCATTCCTCTTGTAGCCGACATCCATTTTGACCACAGGCTTGCGCTGATGGCAATAGAGGCCGGAGTTGACAAACTTAGGATAAATCCCGGGAATATCGGGAGCGACGAAAAGATACATGCGGTCGTTTCTGCCGCTAAAGAGAGGAAGATACCGATACGCATAGGAGTGAACAGCGGTTCCCTGCAAAAAGACATACTGGCAAAATACGGGCATCCCTGTCCGAAAGCTCTTGTAGAAAGCGCTCTGGTCCACGTAAAGATACTGGAGAAATTGAAGTTCCATGATATCGTCATCTCGATAAAATCCACGGATGTCGTGAATACGATTGAGTCTTATGAACTGCTTTCGAGCCATGTCGATTATCCTTTGCATATAGGGATAACGGAAGCCGGGATCCCCGGTCCCGGGAGCATAAAATCCGCGGTCGGTATAGGGGCGATCCTTTCTAAAGGGATCGGGGATACTATAAGGGTCTCTCTTACAGGGGATCCCGTAGAAGAGGTCATAGTCGCGTACGGGATATTAAGGTCTCTGGGCCTTTATTCCAAAGGGGTCACTATAATTTCCTGTCCTACCTGCGGACGCCTTGAATACGATATGGAGAAGGTCGTTAGGGAGATAATAGACAAGACAAAACACATAGAGAAACCTATCAAGGTCGCTATCATGGGGTGTGTAGTTAATGGCCCCGGAGAGGCCTGTGAAGCTGATCTCGGACTTGCCGGAGGCCGGGGACAGGGGATAATCTTCAAAAAAGGAATCCAGCTCAAGAAGGTATCAGAACAGGACATGGTATCCGAACTCCTCAAAGAGATAGGATCGATTTAAAAATCCACGCAACTTTCTCAATAGTTATTTCGAATAGTATTTAGAAGACAAAAATTCCATGGAAGGAGAAATAGCTATGAGTTGGTTCAACGATGTTTGCTCCTCGGTCGGAAATGCTATCAGTAATGTGGCGGAAAAAGTCGGTGATGCTGCAGATGCGATATATGTTACCAGCGAAGAGGCCGCGGAAGGTGAAAATGGTATATTCGGCGCCGGAGGAGTGATAACTGACTGCCTTACTATCACAGAAGCCGAAGCTAACGGCACGGAACAGGGCAGTTGGGTACACGGAGGGATCTTCAAAGAGAGCGGCGTTATAGGCGGAGCCATCCATACCATAAGCAATGGTATCAATACTATAGCGACAGCTGTTAATGACTATGTCCTAAAACCCGTAGGGACTGCCATATCTAAAGGCTGGGAGGCGATAAAAGCCAATCCAGTGCTTGGGGTTGTGGCGCTAGGTGCCGCTATAGGTGTTGGTATCGCTCTTTGGCCCGTTACAACCACCCTAACCGGAGCCGCGGCATTATCAATGGGTGCTGTGAGTACAACAGCCGCGACTGCCGCAATGGTGACTACTACAGGGACCGTTGGAGGAGCCCTCTTGGGAGGACTCGGGACAGCGCTTGGTTTAACGGCTTTGTTTGGTCTTGGGTCCGGTGAGAGTACCGAGGCTGCTGCTGTTTCCGGGGACGGTATAATTACCGAAGCCGATCTTCAACTCAATATAGCCGACTTATCGGATGCTGATGCCGCATCAATAATCGAGCTCTTAAGATCTAATGGGTACATTGATGAAAGCGGAAATATATTGAAATGGCCGGACAATGCCG
>JAKLHX010000125.1 GCA_022709925.1 Candidatus Margulisiibacteriota bacterium | reverse complement strand
CAGGCATGCCTGACGTCTTGAAAGACATCGTAAGAAGGTCGATCGAACGCGCGAACAGGTCCGCCATAGCGGAACACAACTGTAGGATCATCCGTGACCACATGGCTAAAATGTCTAAACCCGGCACTCTCGTCGAGATCCCTGCGGTCATGGGGAATGACGGAAGGATAGCATCTATAACGGCCGCCCACGAGTTTGATGAAGCAATATTGGAAGGCATGGAAAAAGGCAATTTAAGCTTTGCGAATATAGTTCTGTCAAAAAGACTTTTCCGGAGCAGGTATGTATTCCGCATACCGATGAAATACGCTTCCCTGCTTGACAGCGAGGTTTCAGCCGTTATCAACATGACATTGGAAGAGCTGAACAAAGCATAGCTTATACTCTATACTGCTTATATGAAATACCTGATCTTCAACAAACCATACGGCGTATTGTGCCAGTTCACCGACCAGTCGGGGCGGCCTACCTTAAAAGACTATATAGATATCGGCGGGGTTTATGCTGTAGGAAGGCTCGATATGGACAGCGAAGGACTGCTTCTGCTCACCGATGACGGAAAATTGAACGACCTTCTAAGCAGCCCGTTCAACAAAAAGTTCAAGACATATCTGGCACAGGTAGAAGGGATCCCCACGGAAGAGATGATGAAAAAATTAAGGGGCGGCATATTGATACAAGGCATCCGCACCATGCCGGCACAGGCCGGGATATTAAGTGAGCCCCCTGCCCTGTGGCCGCGAACCAAACCTATACGCTTCCGCAAGAGCATTCCGACATCCTGGATAGAAATAAAGATATGCGAAGGACGCAATCATCAAGTAAAAAAAATGACCGCGGCTGTTGGGCTTCCCTGTCTGCGCCTGATCAGGACGTCCATAGGACCGATAGAACTTGGGGACTTGAAACCGGGAGAATATAAAGAGATAGAAAGACCGCAAATATGACCTGTTTATTCGCTCCTTACAGTCTCCATTATCACGTCGGGCGAGCCGGGACCGCTTAAAAGACCGCTGTAGCGGACCAGCTCATAAGGAGGCTCGTTCCTGACCCAGTAGTTTACGTTCGGGATGATAATGTTGAGAAGTCCGAGGTCCGGTTTTAATTCTATACGCCTGCAGACGATATTCTCCCCTTTTACGCTCACGGTCTCCGGCTGAGGGGACATCTTTATCAGGAACCAGAAAGTCTGCCCGTTCGGCAGAAGGGCCTTGAGCCTTTCCTCACTGATGTTCCTGCCTGGCAAAGAAGAAAAATACAGGTCAAGGTCCTGGATAGCTATCATGTTCGCGTCGAGCGCAACGGTTTTATCGGCAGTCTCGTTCTTTTCAAGATCTTTATAAGTCACACGGGCTGTCATAGCTTCCCGGTCAAACGCCAGAAAATAGTCGGTCCATATTTTTCCGCCGGTCTTTGTGGTCCCTTTTATCGAGTAAGGGACGATCTTGCCGCCATCCATCAGAAAAGTGCGGGAGACCTCGCTTGCGAACGGTTTTTTGTCGACAGTCCCGCCGGAGCGGCCCGTGATCACCAGGAATCCCTTGCCTTTGTAATAGCGCTGCTCGAACTTCGCGGAAGATTTTCCCAGAAGAGACCCGTCTTTTTTCAGGATGATATCCGTCTCGTACGTGCGGCCGATCAGTTCTTTTGGAAGATCAAAACCGTACAGAGCCGCAGCATTGGAGGCAAAGGCAGTGACAGCCCATATAATGGCGGCGGCCAACAGCAGAGTTTTGGTCTTTGCCACTTTATTCATTTCGACCCCTTGATTGTGCTCAAAACAGGTCCCGGCTGTATGGGTTTTCCGTGAAACAAGGTCTTCTGCGTCCTGAATGGTTTAGGAGCGCTCCTGTAGGCGATCTTTTGTTCTGTCATGTCCCTGTTGTACTGTTTTCTATCGCGTGGCATTTTTATATTCCCTTAATTCATTCTAGCAGAAGAATGGTATGCCGGAGGATTCCCTTATGCAGCGTTTCTTAGCATGTTTAATTTATAATATGGCTCGTCTTCGCTATCGGATATCTTTCTTACTCACCCATACTCCTGACTTACCGGAGATCCGATCTATTGTAGCTATACGGATTAATCCGGATCCGGTTTTTGAAGATGGCAGGGTCCTTTTAAATATCCCTATGGTCCCGTCATCCGTTTTTTGTGCACAGCAACCGACATATTCTGCTGGCAGGATGTAATTAACTCCTTCCATGGTGAAAACCGCGGTTTCTCTTCCATAGTTAGTGGTAGCGGCGATTGCCTTAAAAGGTCTTTTTTTTCCGCCGGTTTGAAGATTTGGAAAATCAGCCTCGTTAAGCGTGCCGTTGTCAAATTGGCTTTTATATACAAATTTGAATAAATTTACCCTGTTTGAAAAACGATCGAGAAGTCCGCCGAGACCGACTTTTCTAAGCCATTCTGCCGTGGCTTTTTCCCTAAGTTCGGTTATTGCCCAGTTCTCCCTGTCCACCTCATGAGTGACCGCGTCTATGACATCCCGCTCATTGCCCCAGTCGAATTCTGTTGATATGTCCCACGGATGCGCGTGCAAGCCCTCGGGCATGCCAAGACAAAAAGCCCAGGGGAATACCCATTTGAAGGTCTGATGAAAATATCTTGGAATATCTGGATGGCTGTTATTGATCTCTTTCACGAACAAAAGTTGGTCATTTAACAGTTCCGTCCAATTGGAAACATTATTGGCGGAAAAGAAGGACCTCATATCGCCGTTCAAAAGCCTTTCATCGATCGAAAATTGCCCGGTCCGTGGGTTCGGCGAAACCATTTTAAGTCCTAAATGGGAACAGATCACATGCGCCAGGGCCGTTTTTGCCAGTTCCCGTCCTTCAGGCCCGGCCCATAACCCCCTTTGTACGAAATCCCATGGATGAAGATGCCGACCCTCTGGGGTGTCGAGATCAAAAGCCCATTTGTAGGAGTGATATAGAGCCAGGTAAGCCTTGCTCTTAAATCTTTCCACGCCTATCAGAGGCCCTCCTAAGCCCTCTTTTTCGAACAGGTCCCACCACTGCGTGCATCCGAATAGCCGCGGCAGACGGAGGAATTTTTCAGGGAATTTTGTTCCTGGTTCCGGCATCATCCTTTCGTCTATCATGCCTGTTTCAGCATCCATTAATATGCCGAGATGTTTTTCGAAAACATGCCTTATGGCAGTTACTGCCAAGTTATAACCTTTTTCACCTTCCCAAGCGTCTTTTACTATAAAATCCCATGAGTGCAGGTGTTGGCCTTCGTTGGTGCTCAGATCGAACGCCCAGGGGAAAGATCTCATCAAAGCCAGCGAGGGAGAGTTCTCAAATTCAGGGACACTAAGGCAACCCAAAAGTCGCATATTCTGAAAAAGATTTTGCCAGTTCTTCCTGGGGTGATCGACTTTCGTGGCAAGAA
>JAKLHX010000124.1 GCA_022709925.1 Candidatus Margulisiibacteriota bacterium | reverse complement strand
CCCTCCAGATATCAAAACAATCCAAAGAAGCTACTCAGGCAGAACTGATAAAAGCGCTGATGGCCATGGCAGCCAACGGCTCATCGGCGGTCCCCTTCCCTCTCACTAACCTTCTTTCAAAACTTGAACAGGTCACGAACAACCTGGACATCAAAGTGATAGCGGATAAAATAATCGAATCGGCAAAAGCTCTAAAGATCAACGACAAGACCGAGCTCATGCTCAACCTTAAGCCGGATTGGCTCGGGGATATGACACTGAACATATCTTCCGATAAAGGGGTCCTTACGATACAGATACTTGCAAATGGGAAGACCAAAGAGCTTATGGATTCCCAAATCTCGGAACTCGAGGCGTTCCTTAAGTCGGCGAACCTGAATGTCGGCTCTATAAACGTGTCCGTGGGGAACCGGGGTTCAGAGAATAACTATGGATCTCAAGAACAAGCCGTCGAGATCCAATCTGTCCCGGGAATGGAAGGTATCACTTGGGACCTGTCCCCGGAAATATCAGGCAATATAAGCTTAGCCGGCGACATCACGAGAATGATGAATAATTTAAGTGTATACTCTAGGATATAAGGAGGAAGAAACCACATGGCAAATACAATAGCTCCGGTGCCTTTAAATCCCGCAACGGCAGGAGTGTCCTCATCTTCTCAAAGGAACGGGACCAATTTGAGCAGTGAGGATTTCATGAAAATACTGCTGACTGAAATGGCAAACCCGAACATTGCACAGCTCTTAAGCAGCGATAACAATAACAACTCCACCTCTAACAGTTCTCTTTTCGGAAGCACAACGGGATTATCTTCACTTTTAGGGAGCGGATCCAATACTTCATTGGCAAGCCAGATACTTACGGGAGGCAGTGGGGCATCAGGAGTCCTTCCCTCTTCTCAAACGGGACTTCCGATGCTAAGTTTTCTTATAGGAAAAGAGATCAAATCGGTAGACAGCGCGACAAAAGCAGAAACAAGCGGAACAGTACAAAGGGTCCTGATGCAGGACGGCGTCGCAATGGTGGACATAGGAAGCTCGATAATAGACCCGTCCACGATCACAGAGATCAAGTAAAGGAGGGACTAAAGCTATGTTCGACGTAATGTCACAGGCAAAGAATGCGATGGAATCGTATTCGACAAAGCTCAAAGCGATATCGGCGAATATATCAAACCTGCAGGTCACGGGATATAAAAGGACCGATGTGTCCTTCCAGAACCTCTTCAGCAAACTTGTAAGCCCCGGGACTTCCGCGTTTGAGAACGGGAATGAAGGGGGGACAAATCCTCTTCAAGTCGGCGGCACCGTAGCGATATCTTCTTCTTCCGTAGACTTTAAACAGGGGACCTTCTCCGACGGAGCGAATATCGACATAGGAGTCAACGACGGAAGCAGGCTTTTCATCGCGTCTGCCGACGGAGGGAATACTTTTTGGTATACTAAATCCGGCGAGTTCCAGATAGTTAACAACAAGCTTTACACGAAGTCCGGATATCAGGTATACGGGTTCAAAAGGACATCAGGCACCACTTCGACACAATTAGAAGCTATTGACCTTTCGAATGTACCGTACACGGATGTAACAAAAATAACATGGGATGACAACGGTGTGATGAGGGACTCCTACGATGAAGAAACAAAAGTATACGGCAAAGAACTGCCCTATCAGATCGCGACGGCATCCTTCAAGAACCCTTCGGGCCTTAAATACGAGAACGGGACCATGTTCTCTGAAACACTCGCTTCCGGACAGCCATCGAGCCCTTCAGTCCCCCTGACCGGAACCGTTTATCCAAGGAAAAGAGAACAATCTAACGTCGTCTACACATCGGAAATAGTGGATTCACTGGAAACACAAAGAGCCCTTGACGCCACCATGACCGTGATAAGGATGGCGAACGATACGATAACCCAGTTCATAAACAAACTATCATGATAAGGAGATATTTAGTTTGGCCGGCATAAAAAAAGCAAAAAAAACCGTTCTACTGCCAAGCGCCATCGGCGATTGGACAAAATACAAGCCCAGGATAGAGGACGCGGTCAGGAACAGGAGTGCATCAAAATCTGCAAGCAGGTTCACGGAAAAAGAAGCGATCGGATTGAATCTGGCCTTCCTTGGTATTTTTGAAGAATATTCCAAGGTGCTTCAAAAGAGCTCCGGCTTGTCTTTGACCAACTTGAGCTGCTCTGTAGAGGTGGATAATTACGTGGACATCCTGAAGCTTATGAGCATGCCCGTGGTCCAGTTCAAGATAACGGCGGCAGATATCGAACCGATGTTCCTGTGTTTTGACATGAACCTGTCGAACGCTCTGATAAACTCTTCGGTAGGAGGACAAGCGGACGGGAATATCGTCAAGAGCCTTACGGAAATAGAAGAATCCATACTTGAAACGTGCGCGGCTTCCGGGGCTGAAAAGATAATAGCAGGGATATCCCCCTCCCAAGAGCTTAAATACCTTAATTCCCCGAATATATACTTCGACCAAAGCGTAGATGAGGCGTCCACACTGGTGCTGGCACAATCCGAAGTAAGTTTCGGGAAACAGACCGGGACGATGTTCATCATCTGCCATTTTGCTACAGCACAAGCCATCATGGCAAAAATAAAAGCGTCGAAAACCCACCCCAACCCGGAAAAACTGCCTCCGTCAATAACCAACAAGATAACCATGCCGGTCACATCGGTGCTCGGAACGACCCTTATATCCGCAAAAGAGCTTTATGAGCTCGAAAGCGGGGATGTCCTTGTCCTGGATTCCTCAATCAACAATCTGTTACAGGTACTGATCGGAAAAGACTTGAATATTTTGGGACAACCTGGTATAAAGAATGATAGGCTGTGCGTACAAATATTGAAGAACGGTGCCGGCAAGGTCGAAAGGATAAAACTTTCGGACCCGCAATTGCCGGTCGCATCAGCCGAAGACCCGCAACAGTTACAAGAAATCGAAAATGAGAGCGAAGACCCTGAGGAGCCCGCATTCCCAAAAGAGGAGGTATGAATTTTGGGAGAAAATGAAAACTACGAAGTAGACAAGATCAGGTTCGCGGAACTTGGCGACGCTCCTATGGGTTCAAGGATAGATAAAAAACTGCTTGCGGACATCCCTATCGAAGCTACCGTCGAACTCGGCAGGACAAAACTCACTTTAAGAGAGATCCTTGAACTGGCGGAAGGATCCATAATCAGCCTGGACAAATTCGCGGGAGAACCTCTCGAAGTAAAGGTCGGAGGTCAAACAGTTGCAATAGGAGAAGTTGTTGCAGTCGACGATTCTTACGGCATAAGGATAACAGAGGTGAAAATAAAGTGAAAAAGCTCGTTTCTCTCTCTCTGTTGCTCTTTTCCTCTCTCTCATCTTTTGCTTTTGCCGTTGAAAGCGACTTTTTCATGTCCCCCGAAGCGACCGCCGCGGTCCCTGCCACTTCTACGGTCTTCTCGATAGGATAC
>JAKLHX010000123.1 GCA_022709925.1 Candidatus Margulisiibacteriota bacterium | reverse complement strand
GCCTTCTTTCGCCACAAGAACAACAAATCCTCCGGCAGATCTCGCCATCTGTCCGCCGCGGCCGCGGACCAGCTCAACATTGTGCACGGTGGTACCGACAGGGATGTTCTTAAGAGGGAGTGAATTTCCGATCTTGATATCCGCATCTTCCCCGGATACTATCTTGTCCCCTACCTTGAGGCCAAGAGGACAGATGATATATCTAAGTTCATTATCGCTGTACTTTAAAAGAGCTATTCTTGCATTTCTGTTAGGATCGTATTCTATTGCTTCAACATTAGCAACGATGCCGTCCTTATCTCTTTTAAAATCTACCAACCGGTATTTCCTCTTTGAACCGCCGCCCTGATGTCTGACGGAAACACGTCCGTTCGTATCTCTTCCGCCCTTTCCCGGCAAAGGAGCTAAAAGCGATTTTTCCGGGGTCTTTTTTGTTATGTCGTCAAAAAGGACATCGATCCTTTCCCTTGTTCCCGGAGTTCTCGGATTAAATTGCTTTAAAGTCATTTGACTACATGTTCCCTTCGATAAGATCTATCTTTTGTCCGGCCTTAAGTTTTATATACGCCTTTTTCCAGTCGCTGGCCTTCCCCATTGACCTGCCGGCCCTTCTGGATTTGCCTTTTACGCTCACGGTGTTAACATCTACAACGTTAACCTTAAAAAGCTTCTCGACCGCTCTACGGATATCGATCTTTGTAGCGTTGCCGAGCACTTTAAAAACGTATGTCGAGTCCATCCTCAACATCGTTGACTTTTCGGTCACTATCGGCTTAATGACAATATTTTCAAATTCACTCATTTGTTTTTTTGGAATCTTTCCTCGAGGTTTGAAACCGCGCTTTTATCGAGCACAAGAGTCCCGTATTTAAGTATATCAAATACGGAGAGATTTTTGCTTGATACTAACTTGATTTTTTCAATATTAGCCGCGGCTTTCTTTTCGTTGGCTCCCGCACCGTCAAATACAAGCAAAGCATTGTCCACTCCAAGTCCGTCGATTACGGCGGAGAACATCTTTGTCTTGGGCTGAGCGATCGAAAAGTCCTCGATAACTTTTACGCTCCCTGATCTTATCTTGTCTATGACCGCCATATCTATAGCAAGCACTCTTGCTTTTTTCGGAAGACCTTTAGAATAATCCCTTGGTTTTGGACCGAATATCACTCCGCCGCCTCTCCACAAAGGAGATCTTATGGATCCGGCTCTTGCTCTGCCGGTACCTTTCTGTTTCCAAGGCTTCTTTCCTCCGCCTCTGACCTCTCCTCTTGTTTTTGTAGAGGATGTTCCCTGTCTTTCTCCCGCCATCTTCCATACTAAAGCGGTATGAACCACAGAAGGATTAAGTTTAAGACCTAAAACCTCGTCCTTTAATTCTATCTTCCCAGATGATTTTCCGTTTTTATCGTATAAAGGTAAAGAAACCATTCTATGCTTTTCCCTTTCTTATTATTATGTACGCTCCGCTGGCCCCGGGCACAGCCCCCCTAAGGAGCAGAGTGTTTTTATCCGCATTCACTTGGACAACCTTGAGGTTCTTGACGGTCACTTGTTCGTTGCCCATCCTTCCGGCAAGACGCTTTCCTTTATAGACCCTGCCCGGAGTGGTCCCTGCGCCTATCGAACCAGGGATCCTGTGGGATTTTGAACCGTGAGACATAGGACTTCTCCTGAAATGGTGCCTCTTGACCGTACCGGCAAACCCTTTACCTATGGAGGTCCCGGTAACAGACACTATAGAGCCTTCTTTGAATATATCGACTTTTATCTCCTGCCCGAGCTGTACAGTCTCCATGTCCTTACATGCGAATTCTTTCAGCACCTTAAGGTCTTCTTGCGCTCCGGCTTTCTTGATATGGCCTTTTACTGATTTTGTCGTATTCTTAGATTTGCCGTAACCTATCTGGACTTTTTTGCTGTCTGCGTTCTTTGCTATAACAAAGCACGGCCCCGCCTCTATAACCGTTACGGGTACGACGACCCCGGATTTGTCATATATCTGAGTCATGCCCACTTTTTTCCCAATGATTCCCTCTACCATCTTTTTTTTCCTTTCAAGAATTGCCCTCTTAAGAAAGCTTTATCTCTATGTCGACGCCTGCAGGCAGATCTATCTGCATGAGCGCATCAACGGTCTGCGGAGCCGGGTCAAGTATATCGATCAGTCTTTTATGTGTCCTGATCTCAAAATGCTCTCTTGATTTTTTATCCACATGCGGCGACCTTAGGACGCAATACACTTCTTTGTCGGTAGGAAGCGGTATCGGACCGGAAACCGCGGCCCCTGCCCTTTTAGCTGTCTCTATTATCTTGCCTGCCGACTGATCTACGACCCTATGGTCATACCCTTTCAAACGGATCCTAATTTTTTGTCTTTTCATTTTCCTGTGCCTTCCCTGAATTTTTTAATATGATCCCCTCTGAAATGTTCTTCGGGGTCTCTTCATAAGAATTAAACTCCATCGTATATGTAGCCCTGCCCTGTGAACATGAACGCAGGGATGTGGAATATCCGAACATCTCGGCCAGAGGAACTTTAGATTTTATAGTTTGCATTCCTTTATATGACTCCATTCCTTCTATCCTGGCGCGTCTGCTGTTAAGATCTCCCATGACATCCCCGAGATACTGGTCCGGAGTAACGACCTCGACCTTCATTATCGGCTCAAGCAATATCGGTTTAGCTCTCATAAAAGCTTCCTTAAAAGCCATCGAAGCCGCGATCTTAAAAGCGATCTCTGAAGAGTCGACTTCGTGGTACGAACCGTCGAACAAAGTGGCCTTTATGTTCAACACAGGATATCCCGCAAGGACGCCCGACGTCATGGCTTCTTTTATGCCGTCTTCAACCGGACCTATATATTCTCTCGGCACGGCGCCGCCGACTATCTTGTTCTCGAACTCGAATTGTTTTTCTTTTGAATTCTCGATCTTGATCCATACATGGCCGTATTGTCCGCGGCCTCCGGTCTGTCTTATGAACTTGCCCTCTGCTTCGGAATGGCCTTTGATCGTCTCTTTATAGGCGACCTGAGGTTTGCCGACATTGGCTTCAACCTTAAATTCCCTGAAAAGCCTGTCCACGATGATCTCGAGATGGAGCTCTCCCATCCCTCCGATAATCGTCTGCCCAGTCTCCTGGTCCGTCTTTACGGTAAATGTAGGATCTTCTTCGGCCAGTTTTTGGAGCGACATACCGAGTTTTTCCTGATCGGCTTTAGTCTTTGGCTCTATAGCAACATGTATGACGGGCTCCGGGAATACTATATTCTCAAGTATTATCGGGGCCTTCTCGTCACATAAAGTGTCACCGGTAATGGTGTTCTTAAGTCCGACTGCCGCAGCGATATCTCCGGCATAAACCTCTTCGATCTCTTCTCTTTTGTTGGCATGCATCTGAAGGATCCTTCCGATCCTTTCCCTGTTGCCCTTGGTAGAGTTCAATATATATGAACCGTTAGTCAATTTACCTGAATATACCCTGAAGAATGTCAGCTTCCC
>JAKLHX010000122.1 GCA_022709925.1 Candidatus Margulisiibacteriota bacterium | reverse complement strand
GGTCCCGGGATCTTTAACGCCTTTTATTATCTCGCTTTTGGCTTTGGCTATGGCTTTTTTGGTCTTTAATATTCCGATATGCGCTTCGCCAATATTGGTTATCGCTGCGATGTCCGGGGAGCATGCCAGAGACAGCGGCAATATCTCTCCAGGGCCCTGCATTCCCATTTCGATCACCGCGTACTTGTGGTTTTTTTTCAGCCTTAAAAGCGTAAGCGGGACGCCGATCTCGTTATTAAAATTCTCCTCGGTCTTGAGAGTTTTCCCGTTTTGGGAAAGCACGCTGTGGACCATGTCTTTTGTAGTGGTCTTCCCGCTGCTGCCGGTGATGCTTACTGTCTTTGCTTTGAACCTGTCCCTGTGATATTTTGCGATCAAAAGAAGAGTCGGCGTGTCTTTGCCGACTTTTATAATGGCTTTGTTCTTTGGAAGTCCCGCGACTTTATCCGATATTACCGCTCCGAGCGCGCCTTTTTTCAAGGCTTTGGCTACAAAGTCGTGGCCGTCGAAATTAGGGCCTTTTACCGGGATGAAGAGATCCCCGTTCTTTACGGACCTCGAATCTATGGAAATACCTTTAAATACCAGGTCTTTTCCTTTAAAGTCCGTTTTACCTCCGGTCGCCTCGAGTATCTCCGATAATTTTATCATCGCAGGATAGCAGCTATTTTTTATCAGCGGAGTCAAGGAACTGTTTGTTGGACTTGTATTCCTGCAGCCTGTCGATAAGCTGTTCGGTGGACTCCGAACCTTCGAAGCTGTCGAGTACTTTCCTGAGCAGCCAGACTTTTTTCAGCTCATCGTCTCCGAGCAGGAGTTCTTCTCTTCTAGTCCCAGAGGTCCTCACGTCTATTGCCGGGAATATCCTTCTGTCTGAGAGCTTTCTGTTAAGGTGGAGCTCCATATTTCCCGTTCCTTTGAACTCTTCGTATATCACGTCGTCCATTCTGCTTCCGGTCTCAACCAGCGCGGTCGCGAGTATCGTAAGGCTTCCTCCTCCTTCGATGTTCCTCGCCGCTCCGAAGAACCTTTTTGGCCTGTGAAGGCATGTGGGATCAAGACCTCCGGAAAGTGTCCTTCCTGAAGGGGGGGTCACAAGATTGTAGGCCCTTGCGAGACGGGTGATACTGTCAAGCAGAATAACAACATTGTAATTTGCTTCCACCAGGCGTTTTGCGCTTTCAAGTACGAGTTCCGCCACTCTTATATGGTTTTCCGGCGGTTCATCGAACGTAGAGCTTATCACTTCTCCTTTTACGGAGCGCTGCATATCTGTCACTTCTTCCGGTCTCTCATCGACCAGCAGGACTTTTATCTTGTAATCAGGAAAATTAGTGGCTACGCTGTTCGCGATATTTTTTAATATTGTGGTCTTTCCGGCTTTAGGAGGGGAGACTATCATTCCTCTTTGTCCCGCTCCGATGGGGGACACAAGGTCTATCAGCCTTGCAGCGATCGGGCACCCCTGGTACTCAAGCACGATCCTTTGATCGGGGAATATCGGGGTCATCGCGTCGAACGGGACTCTTTCTCTTATAGATTCCGGGTCCTGGCCGTTCACTGCTTCTATCTTTAAAAGGCTGAAGTATTTTTCTCCGTCTTTAGGAGGCCTTACCTGTCCCTGTATGGCGTCTCCGTTGGCCAGATCGAACCTTCTTATCTGTGTCTGTGATACATATATGTCATCAGCGCTTGGCAGGTATGTTTCGGTCCTTAAAAAACCATAGCCTTCCGGAAGTATCTCAAGAACGCCTTTGGCAAAGATCAATCCGTTGCTTTCGGTCTTTGCCTCAAGTATCTTAAAGACCAGGTCATGTTTCCTGAATTGCCTGTAATTCGGGATCTTCAGTTCCTTTGCGACCTCAAAAAGCTCCGGTATGGTTTTTTTCTGCAGCTCGGAAATATCCATTTTATCCTCCTTGTAGAGATATTTTTGTGATTTATGCTATGGATTTGCTAGATAAGATCATTAGTTTGGGATTTTTTTGGACCAGATCGCAACACGTGAAAGTGTGGCTATCTACACCTTAAATATACTATGTAATGAGTTTCCTTGTCAATAGACCCGTGAGCTATTTTGATCTGGTCCCGATGACTTCAGGTGTAAGCCCGTACTCCGAAAGCGAGCTTGCGAGTTTTTTTGCGTTGCTTTCCTGCTTGAATATTCCCGATTGAACGATGTATCCGCTTCCCTGTGTTTTTACGACCGCATCAAACCCTTCCGATCTTAAGGCCTCTGCGATCCTTTCCGCTTCTTCTAAAGCGTTCGTCCTTGCTGCGTATACGATAAATACATCAGGTCGTTGATCGCCATCGATCTTTTTATCTTTTTGGTCTTTGTCTTTTTCGGAAGAACTTTCTTTTTTATCGGTTTCTTCGTTCTTTTTATTTTCTTGACCGGTTTTTTCGGATATCTCTTGACCGTTCTTTTTTTCGATACTTTCTTTTTTGCCGGCTGTATCTTTTTCTTCAGGGGTATTTTTTTTTTAATATTGTATGAAGTCCCGGGCTTAACGGGTTCCTTTACGGGCTGCAGCGCCTTGGGTTCCTGGGTCGGTTGCGCTGATACCGCTGCTTCCTGGGAAGCGGTCTTTTGCATCGTTATCGGTTGGGCCTGTTTTGATTCTTGGGTCGGTTGTTGTATTCCGGGAATATCAAACCCCAGTGATATGAAATGGGATGAATTCTCTTTAAGTGCGGTATCGGCGTAGTATGCATAGTTTATATACATGTTCTTGAGATTGGTGCCGATGCCGAAAGAATAATTGAAGTATCTGTCGCTCCCGCTTATCTCTTTTTGTTCAAGACCCGCCCGTAGAAAGAGAAGATCGCTGAAAAGCCACTCGGCTCCGCTCCTTAAAAGTAAGGACCTGTTCTGAGGACTTACGGCGTCAAGATGCAGCACCAGGTCTTTTCTCGGTTTGAACAGAAGGCCTGCCGATATTTTTGATGGAATAGGGTCCCGAGTCCCTGTCGGCCAGCTTATCCCGCTGCTAAATATGTTCTCATAGGAAAGTCCCAGGTTGATCCTGGGATTCAGGTGATAAACAAGTCCCAGGTCTAGAGCCGTTCCGGTCCCGTAGCCTCCGGTCACTTGAGATGTTCCTTTTCCGTAAAGTTTTGCCCTGCTTCCAAGGGACAAATTCTTGTTATACTCCGCGGCATAACCTATGACGAATACTTGAGAGTTATAAGAGAACTGGCTTGCGGACGGATCTATGATCACTTTCCCGTCGGTATCCAGAGAGGTCCTGTATAGAGCTCCTGAGCTTTCGTTCAGCATTGAGAACCCGATCGTTCCGTATTTTACGGGAACAGCAATGGCAAAGCTCGTATAATTGTAATCATTTACCAGGTTTGAATACATGGTGGAAAATCTTAAAGTGTCTATCCCTGCTATGCCGGCCGGATTGAACAGGATCGCGTCTACGGTATCATCTACCGCCGTATAAGCCCTGCCCATGCCGATCGGCCTTGCTGAAGGGCCTATTTCCATTATATCTGCGGCAATAGCGGTGTTAGCGCAATATACGGCTATTATTACG
>JAKLHX010000121.1 GCA_022709925.1 Candidatus Margulisiibacteriota bacterium | reverse complement strand
CTGCGGTCTTTCCCGTAGCCATGAACCCGATGAGGATTATGTTATCGCGTTTTTTCATGTCATCTTGCCCTCGACGGGATTCGAACCCATTACCTACTGTTTAGGAAACAGTCGCTCTATCCAAGTGAGCTACGAGGGCACATTAATTTGGTTCTTGATATACTCTCTACCACAACCTGACTTTAAAAACTTTTCTCTGGTTATTGCATCCTCTCTACTGTTTACAATCTCTTTATATATTAACTCAAATGGCGTCCTGCTCTTCGTAGACCTTACTCTTCCCTGATTATGAACCCTTATTCTTTTTTCTAAATCAGAAGCATGTCCAATATAAAGATTACCATCTTTCCTGCTTCTTAAAACGTACACAAAATATATTTTCCCCATTCCATTACCTACTGTTTAGCCTGCCTGCCGGCAGGCAGGGAAACAGTCGCTCTATCCAAGTGAGCTACGAGGGCACCTTCTATATTTTGATTTTATCATTGATGCAAGTTTAAAAACAACTGCAACGATATATAAGAGTAGAAGGAGAAAACAAAATGAGCGATGACATTGGAGTTCCCAAAGAGAAGTTCCTAATTGATTATTTCGAAAAAAGGAAGCCAAAACCCCAGGCAGACCAGGAACGCGGACAGTTCGGGGACATCCTGAACAAGATACAGCTCAAGATAGACAAGAAAGACCTGAACAGCCTGACACAGATGCAGCCGGAAGAAGCGGAAAAGAAGATAGGATCACTGAACAACCAGGAGACCATAGCTGTCGTAAAAGAGACCGTCGATAAATTGAGATCCGAAAAGGCATAAGACGATGAAACTGCTGAACAGCAAATACATAAAATACATGGAAGTCCTGGGCAATGAAGAAAGGATGAAGATGCTTGAACTCATCTCCGAAAAAGAGATGAGCGTCCAGGAGGTCAACGATCACTTTTTTGCCGCGCAGCCGACCATTTCGTATCACCTGTCACAGCTCAAGGACATAGGGTTCTTAAGGTCGGAAAAAAGAGGGAAATTCGTGTATTACTCGCTGGCTACCGACCACATAAAAAGATACCTCAAAAGCTTCGTAAAAGACTTTAGCTACTCACTCAACCGGATAAGATAAGCATCACACTGAGGGGAACTTTAGGCCCCGGACTTCTTCCGCATATTTTTTAGCCGCATCCACAACGACATCTTTAAGATCGGCATATTTCTTTACGAAGTTTGGCACCTTGCCGCAGGTGAGCCCAAGCATATCGTTAACGACCAGTATCTGCCCGTCGCAATAAGGTCCTGAACCGATGCCTATAGTTGGGACCTTGACGGATGAAGTTATTTTCTTGGCGATATCAGGCTTTACGAGCTCAAGGACCATCGAAAAAACACCCGCACTTTCAAGCAAGCGCGCCGCAGATATCAAGGAATCGGCCTCTTCGACGGTCTTGCCTTTTACGGCCGGGCCTCCGTCAGTCCCGATAGATTGCGGTAAAAATCCCAGGTGCCCTATAACCGGGATGTCATTTTTCACAAGTTCCTTGATTATGCTCACATGTCTTATGCCCTCGATCTTCACGGCTTCAGCCCCGGCTTCGACAAGAAGGTCAGCATCTGCCAAAGCCAATCCTTCAGAAACAAAAGAAGAGAGAGGCATGTCGGCCGCAAGGAATACATTCTTGATCCCTTTTTTTGCGGCTTTTGTGTGATGGACCATGTCACTGATAGTCACGGGAAGCGTATTCTCATAGCCGAGAATGACATTGCCTAATGTATCGCCTACCAGTACAAGATCGATACCAGCCTCATCAAGCATCTGCGCGGTTGGAGCGTCATACGCGGTCAGGCAAGTTATCTTTTGGCCGTTCTTTTTTTTTGAGAGAAGATCGGGGATAGTGATCTTGGGCATCTTATTTTTTCCGTCTCTTGAACGGAAATTTCACCTTCTTTTCCTGTGGCTTATATATGTCAAAAAGTCTTTCTTCCAGCTGTTCTTTTGTAAGGAACCTGTTAAGGCCCCCGTTCTCTGAGACCGATATGGCCCCTGTCTGCTCCGACACGGCGATCACCAGGGCATCTGACTGTTCGCTCATGCCCACAGCGGCCCTGTGCCTCGTACCCAGACGCCTGTCTATCGACTGGCTCTGCGACAGCGGCAAAAGACATCCCGCAGCGAGGATCCTGTCGCCCTGGATTATTATGGCCCCGTCGTGGAGAGGAGTCCCTTTTGTAAGGATGGTTATCAAAAGCTCTTCGGATACCGGAGCATCGATCTTAACGCCGGACTCTATGAACTCATTCAACCCTGTACTGCGCTCGAGCACTATCAATCCGCCTATTTTTTCAAGCGAACATTTTTCAACGGCATCTATTATCTGCCTTACTATGGCCGAGCTTTTCGGGACAAACTCTATGCCGAGCCTTGAAAGGATTCTGCTCCTGCCGAGACGTTCGAGAGCTCTGCGGAGTTCAGGCTGGAAGACGATCACGATGACGATAAGAAGTACTGTGACGAACCTTTCCATAAGCCAGTTGAGGGTCCTAAGCCCTAGCTGTTGCGAAGCTATATAAATGACGAATATTATCAGAAGACCGCGAAGGAGCTGCATCCCGGCAGTGCCTTTTAGCCACACAAAGACCTGATAGAGCAGGAACGCCACTATCAGAACATCCGCAATATCTATCCAGCTTATACCGAAAGGAAAACTCATAGGTCGTTCCTTGCTATGTCCTCTTTTGTTTCTCTTCTCACTATGACCCGGGACTTGCCTTTTTTCACCAGGGCGACCGCAGGTCTGGAGATCCTGTTGTAATTGCTTGCCATGGAATAATTATAAGCCCCCGTGGAAGCCACCGCTATTATATCCCCTCTTTTCAACGACGGGAATTTTATATCTTTGATTATTATGTCCCCTGATTCACAAGCCCTGCCGGCAATAGTGATCATCTGGTTTTTTTTAGCTTTCATGTTGTTCGCCAGAAAAGCGCTGTAGCGAGCCTGATAGAGTATATATCTCGGATTGTCGGACATCCCGCCGTCAATGACCGCATAGGTCCTTATGCCGGGGATCTTTTTCACTGTCCCGACAGTATAGAGCGTGACGCCGGCCCTGCCCACCAGAGACCTTCCCGGCTCTATGACGAGCTTCGGCAAATTTACATCGTATCTCTTTGAGAATTTCTTCAGCACCTTGACGATCTCCGAAGCATATTTTTCTATGCTTGGATTTTTGTCTTTCTCCGTATATGCTATCCCGATACCGCCGCCTATATTGAGTTCGCCGAGCTCTATGCCGAACCGTTTTTTTATCCGCGACATCATCTTGAAAAGCACTTCGACTTCCGCACAAAAAGGCTTGACGTCAAATATCTGGGAACCTATATGGCTGTGGAGGCCTATCAAAGAAAGTTTGCCGCATGTCAGTGCCAGCTCGACGGCCTTGTCCAGATCGGCCTTGGATATACCGAATTTTGAATCGATGGCGCCTGTCCTTATGAATTCATGAGTATGCGCTTCTATGCCGGGATTGACGCGGAACATGATATTGGCCTTAACCTTAAGCTTTTTCGTC
>JAKLHX010000120.1 GCA_022709925.1 Candidatus Margulisiibacteriota bacterium | reverse complement strand
TGATCTCTACATTGCCGTAAAGGGTCGATCCTTCGCTTGTTCCGTTCAAGAACGCAATATCCCTTATTTGTATATTGCTCTTGCCGTTCACATAGAGGTTGCGGTGTTTGCCGGAATTGTAGTTTATGTTTATCACCGGAACGGCTCCGGTCCCGTAAGCACCAAAAATAATAGGAGATACCGCTGAACCGCTGGATTTCGGGATAAGAGTATCCGACCAGGTCGAACCTTTTTTGAAAAGGACGATATCTCCGGCAGAAAGATCTTTGTTGTTGACTTTGCTTATGGAGTCCCATGCATTTGCATCGCTGAGCCCGTCTGCGCTGTCACTTCCGCCGTTCTTAACATAGTAAGTCGCCGAAAGTGAAGTCCCGGCAAGGAGCATAAGAATGAAAATACTTGTTAAAGCTTTCGAAAGATAATATTTTGCGTTTATAAATCTAGACATACCAAGTTTTACCTTTATAGATATAAGATCGCAGGCAAAAAAGGAAAACTTGCATGAAAAATGCACCGTGCTTTTTGGCAAAAATATGCTAATTTATCAGGCTGTATTTTTGCGCTATATCGTTTATATACTGCGCGGTCTTGTCCGAATAGCTCCCTCCGGACCTTGCGACCTGGTTAGGGCCTTCGGCATACGAGGCAAGAGCAAGCGGCACCTGATTCGGGTACCCGACCCATTTATCCAGCATCATCTTCAGATACAGGACCGCGCCTTTTGTGCCTTCATCTATGCTAAAAGGGTCATTTATTCCTATATGCGCCGCAGTGGACGGCAAAAGCTGCGCAAGGCCCTGCGCGTTCGACGAAGAGACTGCCTGGGGATCAAATCCGGATTCTCTGTCTATCATCGCGGTAACAAGCTTAGGGTTCACATCATACTGCTGGCTGTATTTCATGACGCTTTCGGATAGCAGTAACATATCATCAACGGATATTTTTTTAGCTCTGGATTTTATGTAGCGGTATATGGAGTCCTGCGCCTGCGGGTCCACAGACGAAGAGAAAGAAGCGGGGATGTCGACAGATATCCGGGAAACTTGGGCCTGCGGTTTTGGAGAAGAGTAGCCGCCATCCGGTATGTTCCCCTTTATCCCGGAGAACATCGCGAACACAAAAAGCAATATTACCGCGGCCGATGTTACTTCCAAATTACGCTCTCATGACAGAGTTTATGGAACCGTTATAAGCTTCGGATACTGTTGCCATTTTCAGGTCGACCAGCTTTTTCTTGCCGTTCTTTATCGACAGGGAGCTCCCGCCGATCTTTCCTATTATAGAGACCGGAGTATTGTTCTTTTTAGCCATATCATTGAGCGCGAAGACATCGTTGGGATCGATACTTATTATTATCCTTGATTGCGTTTCTCCGAAAAGAAGCCCCATATTGCTTATTTTTTCATTAACGGATATCTTGGCTCCGATACCGCCGGTGATGCAGCATTCGGCAATAGCAACTGAAAGCCCTCCCTCGGCGGTATCATGCGCCGACTTTGCGATGCCGGACCTTACCGCCTCAAGACAGGTCTTCTGGACGCTTTTTTCAAGTTCAATATCAAGTTCGGGACACGCGCTTTTTTCATCTTTATTGACGCCGAGAAGGACGATGAGGTCCCCTTTAGACTTAAATCCCATGTCGCAGTGCGGCGTATTGTCGATGAGCCCGAGCATGCCGATGACAGGTGTCGGATATATCGCGACCCCGTTATTCTCATTGTAAAAGCTGACATTCCCTGAAACTACCGGGGTGTTCAAGTGCCTGCATCCGTCGGAAAGGCCTCTTACGCATTCTTTGAACTGCGACATCACCGCGGGTTTTTCAGGGTTGCCGAAATTGAGGCAGTCGGTCACTGCCAGAGGCTCCGCCCCTACACAGACGAGATTCCTTGCCGCCTCACAGACAGAGATCAATCCCCCGACATACGGATCCACATAACAATATCTGCCGTTGCCGTCGGTGGTCAGGGCGATCTTTTTGTGGGAATACTTTATCCTGAGGACCGCGGCATCAGCTTTCCCGGGAAGCACTGAAGTATTCGTCTGGACCATGTGATCATACTGCTCGTACACCCATGATTTGTTCGCTATATTAGGATCGGACAACACATCAAGAAGTATGCTGTTGCAGCTTTTCCCGCTCTTAAATTTCTTGTAATACGGTTCGATATCCCGCACAACAGGAGCGCTTACCGGCCTCTCATAGAGAGGGGCATCATCGGCAAGAGATTTTGCAGGGACTTCCGCAACGGTCTTACCGTTCTCTTTTACCCTGAAAAACCCGTCATCGGTGATCCTTCCCATGGCAACGGCATTAAGCCCCCACTTTTTGAATATCCTGAAGGCATCGTCTTCGGTCCCTTTTTTCATCACAACGACCATTCTTTCCTGTGACTCGGAAAGCATTATCTCATAAGGCGTCATTTTTTCTTCTCTCTGAGGGACAAGTGCGATATCTATTTCAGCTCCGGTGCCCGCGCGCGAAGCCATTTCCGACAGCGAGGATGTAAGCCCGGCAGCCCCCATATCCTGCATACCGACAACATTCCCGGTCTTTAAAAGTTCAAGGCAGGCTTCTATAAGAAGTTTTTCCGTGAAAGGATCCCCTACCTGCACATTGGACCGTTTTTCAACCGAATTCTCGTCAAGTTCAACGGAAGCGAAAGTAGCTCCGTGTATCCCGTCCCTTCCGGTGGAGGAACCTACATATAGTACGGGATTCCCGACCCCTTCCGCTTTTGCTTTCACTATAATGGAGGGTATTTCGCTCTTGACTTCAGCTTCGGACAAACGGACAAGACCGACACACATAGCGTTCACAAGGCAATTGCCCGTATAACAATCGTCAAAATACACCTCCCCCGCAACGGTCGGGAGTCCGAGACAATTCCCGTAGGAAGATATCCCCGCGACCACGCCGTCGAACAGGAACCTGTTATGAGGATCCGACAACGGCCCAAACCTCAACGAATTCAAAGAAGCGATCGGCCTGGCTCCCATAGTAAAGACATCCCTTACAATGCCTCCGACACCCGTTGCCGCTCCCTGGAACGGTTCAACAGCGCTCGGATGGTTGTGGGACTCTATCTTCATGGCTATAGCGAATCCGTCGCCGATATCGATTATCCCGGCATTCTCTCCGGGCCCCTGGAGTATGCGTTTGCCTTTTGTGAGAAAATTTTTGAGGTATATCCTGGAACTTTTATAGCTGCAGTGTTCCGACCAGAGGACCGAATACATGCCAAGTTCCACTAAGTTCGGTTCGCGGCCAAGGATCCCCTTTATCCTGTTGAATTCTTCTTTTGTAAGTCCGTGCTGCTCTATTATTTTAGGGTCCATACAATGCTATTTTAGCAAATCATAAGAAGGATTTGGAGAAGTAACGGAAGATTATTCCCTGGGCGGGATCTTAAGCCCGGGGATCCAGTTATAGGTAGTAACCCCTCCTGACATGTGTATGTATATCCCTCCTCCAGCCGGTATAGCAAAGTTGCTTAACGGAGGCCATCTGTTCTGTCCGCTGTTATACGAATACAACTGCGCCGCCTGCGTCCCGGGTATCCACAGCCCTATCTGGTCTATCTTTGTGTT
>JAKLHX010000012.1 GCA_022709925.1 Candidatus Margulisiibacteriota bacterium | reverse complement strand
TTTTCTTCGCGGACCTTTTCTATGTATTTTTTTACCGCGCCGTGCTGTGGCTTGCCTTGGCTGAGCTCCAGTGTGAAGGGATGTTCCGGGGCCAGTGTCATATAGGTCACTCCGAACAAAGTGTCGGGCCTTGTGGTGAATATCTCAAGGGTCTTGTCGGAGTTCTCGACCTTGAAGATTATCTTTGTTCCCTGGCTTTTGCCGATCCAGTTGCGCTGCATGATCTTTACAGAGTCCGGCCAGCCATCCAGCTTGTCTATGTCTTTTAGCAGTTTATCCGCGTATGCCGTTATCTTGAAGAACCATTGTTCAAGAGCTTTTTCCTCTACTTTGCTGTCGCATCTCCAGCATTTTCCTTCTTTTGCCTGTTCGTTGGCAAGTACGGTCTTACAGCTGTCGCACCAATTTATAGTGGCTTTTTTCCTGTAGGCCAGACCGGCTTTGTAGAACTGAAGGAATATCCATTGCGTCCATTTGTAGTAATCTTCCTTGCAGGTCGTCACTTCTCTTGACCAGTCATAGGAAAGTCCCAGCTTTTTTAATTGGACCTTCATCCTTTCTATGCATTTCTCGGTCCAGTCTTTGGGGTGAGAGTGGTTCTTTATTGCGGCGTTCTCGGCCGGCATACCGAAAGCGTCCCAGCCGATGGGATGGAGCACGTTAAATCCCTGCATTTTTTTGTATCTGGCGACTATATCCCCTATGGCATAATTCCTTACATGTCCCATATGTATGGCGCCCGAAGGGTAGGGGAACATCACAAGATCATAGAATTTCGGCTTATTGCTTTTATTTGGGGCTTCGTTGATCCTGTTGGCTTCCCAAAGGTTCTGCCATTTTTTCTCGATTTCCTTGAAATTGTACTCTGCCATTATGAACATAATTATATATGTGCGTGATATAATAGTCAAAAATCCATGAAATACGAACAACCAGATGATCACGGTTATTTTGGTGAATTTGGAGGGGCTTTTGTCCCCGAAACCCTTGTCCCTTGCGTGGATGAGCTTAAAGCCGCCTATTTTGAAGCTAAAAAAGACAAAAAATTCAGATCAGAACTGGAATATTACCTGAAGAACTTCGCGGGAAGAGCAACTGCCCTGTATTTTGCCGAAAAACTATCCAAAGAATACGGCTTTAAGATATATCTCAAAAGAGAGGATCTTTGCCATACAGGAGCTCATAAGATAAATAATTGCATAGGACAGATACTATTGGCAAAGAGGATGGGCAAGAAAAGGATCATAGCAGAAACAGGCGCAGGGCAGCATGGGGTCGCGACAGCTACCGTTGCGGCGCTTTTCGGACTTAAATGCGTTGTTTATATGGGTTCCGACGATATAAAACGCCAGGCTCTCAATGTTTTCAGAATGAACCTTTTTGGAACGGAAGTTAGATCTGTCGATACCGGATCAAAAACACTGAAAGAAGCCGTTAACGAAGCCATGCGCGATTGGATGGCCAACGTAAAAGACACTTTCTATATAATAGGCAGCTGCATCGGTCCTCATCCTTATCCTGTGATGGTGAGGGATTTTCAGTCGGTGATCGGATATGAAACAAAAAAACAGATAAAAGATATCGAAGGAAGGCTTCCCGGCACTGTTCTGGCCTGTGTGGGCGGCGGCAGCAATTCCATCGGCATGTTCTATCCTTTTATAGACGACGGGAAAGTAAATCTGATAGGTGTGGAAGCCGGCGGAAGAGGGATAAGGTCCGGTATGCATTCCGCGGCGATCGCCGGAGGTCGTCCGGGGGTCCTTCACGGGTCGTTAAGCCGTGTGATGCAGACAAAGGACGGGCAGATCTCACTTACACATTCCGTATCCGCAGGACTTGATTATCCCGGGGTCGGTCCCGAACACTCGTATCTCAATAAGATCGGCAGGGTGAAATATGTCACGGTAAATGACGGGCAGGCCGTAGAGGCATTCCATATGCTTTCGGAAAAAGAAGGGATAATCCCGGCTCTTGAATCTTCCCATGCCATAGCCTATCTTAAGATGCTGCGCGGCAGATTATCTAAAAAAGACATTGTTGCGGTATGTTTATCCGGAAGAGGCGATAAGGACCTGGATATCGTGAGGGATTTCAAAAATTAGAAGGGGCGGGTCGCGACCGGTCCGTACATAAGAGGTTATTATGGATTTAGTTTTCGTTATTACAGTGTTAGTTTTAGGGCTGGTTGTCGGGAGTTTTTTGAACGTTTGTATCTGCCGTCTGCCTCAGGAGCGGTCTATAGTATATCCGCCTTCAAATTGCCCGAAATGCGGCCACAGGCTTTCTTTCATGGACCTTGTACCGGTACTCAGCTATTTTTCTTTGCGCGGCAAGTGCAGGTATTGCAAAGGAGCGATATCCGTCAGGTACCCGATCGTAGAGATCGCGACCTCCCTGCTTTTTGTCTCGGTGTTCTTTAAGTTCGGCCTAGGGATCGATTCCGTGTTCCATGCCGTATTCGTATCTTTGCTTATCGTCATAATATTTACCGATCTTGAGACCCAAACGATACACGATTATCTAAGTTTTGGAGGCATTGTTACCGGGATATTATACGGATTGTATACCGGCGGGATAATATCTTCCCTAATTGCCATGGTCATCGGTGGATTATTCTTTCTACTTGTCAGACAGATAGGATGGTTTCTGTATAAGAAGGAAGCTATGGGAGAAGGAGATGTCCTTCTTGCTTCTATGTTGGGGGCCTTTTTTGGTATCGAAGGGATGATACTTTCTATCATGCTGTCTTTTCTTCTGGGAGCCGTGATCTCTCTTATTCTGCTTGGTCTTAAGATAAAAAAAAGGGGGGAAGAGATCCCCTTCGGGCCATTCATGGCCGTTGCCGCACTTGTCGTCATCTTTTTTGGCCCCGCGATATGGTCCTGGTATTTTTAGCCGCTGAAATCCGGCTGACTTGTAGATGAACGCTAAAATTGCTATTATTTGAACTATATATATGCCAGAGAAATTTTCAAAATACCTTGATATCGCCATAGAGATCACTTTCCTTGCCCTGGTCCTTTTTGCCCCGTTGTTCTTTGACAGGAGAATAGGCATTGTTTTTTCTTTGAGCAAAGCGACCTGGATAAGGGCACTTACCCTTATCATTTTGGGATTGATAAGTACAAAACTGCTCTCGACAAGAGGCAACAAGTTCGTAAGGACCCCTATGGACATGCCGGTGCTCACATATCTTCTTGTGGTCGCGGCCGCCACGATATTTTCGATCAATGTGTGGATAACATTCATAGGTTCTTACGGCAGATACGAAGGTTTCATCACTATTCTTAATTATGTGGTACTGTTCTTCCTGACCACGAATTTCATCACTACTCTTGAAAAGAAACGCAGGATAATGATCCTTTCGGTAATGGCGGCGCTTGTGATGGCGATATACGGGATAATCCAAAGAGCTGGTTTGGACCCGTATGCGTGGGGCGGCGTGGTCACAAACGAGAGGATAATCGCTATGATAGGGCAGCCGAATTTTTTGGCGGCATATCTCGATATGGCGTTCTTGATGGGAGTTTATCTGTTGTTCACGCTCAAAAAGAACATGCCGATATATTTTGTAAAAAAAGAACCGCCTCAACCCACAAAAAAACATCTTAAAAATAAACAAAACGGCAAAAAACCGAAATATGCGGTCGATTGGAACGAGCTGGTCTTCCAGTTGAAATATTTTGTGTGTTTTTTTTCGGTCCCGGCTATTTTTGTCTATGCGATATATTTTGTCGACGGGAATATATATTTCTTCAGGTGGCTGCTGGTGTTCTTTATAGTGGTAGGCCTCGCTATATATTACGCGTTCGGCCTGGAGGACTTGGATTATAGGCTGTCTTCTTTTTCTATAACGATCTCGCTTTTCATGATATCCGCAGGCATATTGTCGACCCAGAGCAGGGGAGGTCTTGTAGGCCTTTTGTGCGGGATCTCGGTCTTTGCGATAATAGCGGGACGGCAGGTCTTGTTCGAGAACAAATGGAAGATCGCCACTTTTATGGCGGGCGTATTGATAGTCGGGGCCGTATCTATGGCGAACATAAGCATGGTGCAGCTGAACAGGATGATGAACGAGATATCCGTTTCCAAATCTGAAGGCGCCCCAAAGATAGAGGCACAAGGCGCGGCCGGAAGCCGTATCGAGACATGGACAAGCGCTTTCAGCGTCATATCGGAAAGGCCATTACTGGGAATAGGCCCGGAAGTGATAAAGATGGTGTTCCCTCAGCATGAGACTCCGAAATTCAGATATAAAGAAGCATTTCACGTCAAACAGGACAGATGCCATAACGAGACTCTTGATATGACGGTGACTAGGGGCGTTTTGGGGCTTGTTGTATATGTGTGGATGCTAGTGTTTATTATCTGGTTCGGCATAAGCCAGGTAAAGGCAGATCCTTCAAAAAAGGTGTTCATTGCAGGGCTTATAGGGGCGATGGCTTCGTATCTTGCCCAGAACCAGTTCAGCTTCGGCGTAGTTGCCATAACGTCTTTGTTCTGGATAATCATGGGCATGATAGCTCCTGAGTCCGAAAAAGAGGACTCAAAGCCTGCAAAAGTGAAAGTAGAGCTCATAATCATCATCTGGGTGCTTATCGGAGCTTTGATCTATGTTTCCTCTTTTCCGTATATAGGCGACAAGTTCTTCAAGTCCGCGCAAAATTCTTCTTTGTCGGGACAGTACGGAAGGTCATTCGAAGAGTTCGATAAGGCTCTGCGGTATATGACGTTTGACGGAGGATATTACACGCATTACGGGATGACCATCATGAACAGCAAGGTCGGACAGCCGCCTGATCCCGATCTTCTGAACAAAGCGATCTCGATATTCTCAAAAGGACAGAAAGTCGACCCTTACAATGCGGATAATTTTTATATGTCAGGCAGGGCGTACATAATCTTGAACGATCTGGGGAAAGGGAATTTTCTTGGTTCGGCCGAGGAGTTGAGCAGAAAAGCGATCACCATAGACAGGTATTATGCGGAAGCCTATCAGAACCTGAGCTATATACTGGAAAGAAGAGGAGATATAAACGGGGCGATCAAACTTTATGAAAAGGCGTTTGATGCAAACCCGACCAATATTGACATAGGCAGGTCGATCTACAGGTATTACAGACAGACAGGACAGACCGATAAAGCATTCAAGATCCTTGAAGCGCCCCTTGAGATATTTCCGTCGAATCCCGATCTTTTAGTCGCGCTTGGCGACCTGTACCGCGAAACAAATCTTCCTGACAAAGCATTCAGCAGATATTCCGATGCGCTTGCGATCAATCCTTCTGATGTAAGGGCTATGGTCGGTGTCGGCATGGTATTCCTCCAGAAAGGGAAGAAGAGCGAGGCTTTCAATAAGTTCCAGGAGGCGATGATGATAGACCCTGCTAACCCGCTACTCCACAACGGACTGGGCGCCTACTATATCAATTCCGGCGACAGGACAAGGGCGCGACAGGAATTTGAACAGACTCTCTCTATCGATCCGGGCAATGAGTTTGCTAAAAGAATGCTCGGGATGCTGCGTTAGACAAAATAAATGATCAGATACGATTTTTTATTAATGATTTTTATGGTCTTGCTGTTCTTGACCGTTGCAAGAAGCGATATCATTAAATATGAATCGCTTAAGAATACCGAAGAAAAGACCTTGAAAGGCATTGTTCTAGAGACAAAGAAACAGAAAATGCTTTTGTCCAAGATAAAGCAGCTGGACAGCAATGCCTACATAGAGGCCGTTTCAAGACAAAAGCTAGGACTGGTAAAGAACGGCGAAACAGCTTATAAGGTCTTATATGCAGAATAGGCCTGAGTGGTGGAATTGGTAGACACGAGGGACTTAAAATCCCTTGAGTGCAAACTCATGCCGGTTCGATTCCGGCCTCAGGCAGTTCCTACTTTATTTCAAGGGTTTCGATCTTAGAGGCCAGTATCGAGGGATTTATTCCCAGTATTTTGGCCGATAGTTTAGTGTCAAAATTGGTCCTCTTAAGTATCTTCAATATGAATTCCTTGTCAAATTCCGCTGAAAGTCCGTTCAACGACAAAAACTCGGCTTCTTCAATATAAGACACCGCTCCGGAGTTCATGAGGATATCAAATGGCATGTCAAGCGTATTGATGTTGTCTTTCGTCCCGGAGATAAAGACCCTTTTTATAGTATTAGTCAATTCCGCCATGTTCGCCGGCCACGGATATGAGTTCAAAACTTCCTGGGCATCGCCGCTTATCCCTTTTATGTTCCGGTTCAATGACCCGTTGTATTGTTCTATAAGTCCAGTAGTTATATCCTGGATGTCTTCTCGGCGATCTCTGAGAGGCGCAATTGATATGGAGTCGCTGACCTTGTCAAAAATGCTGGGCTCTTCACTCTCGCGCGGTCCCGCGGAAGAAGAAAAGATCAGTCTTGTGTTTACCTGTATCCATTCCGAGCTCCCCGACCTTTTTATGGCCTTTTTGTCTATCATTTCGATGAGCGCTTCTTGGACCTTTTGGGGGGCGTTCTCGATATTGTTTATGAGCATCGTTCCGCCAGAAGACTCTTCAAGCATTCCGGTGCCTTTCCCGAGGTCGTAAACAAAGGTCCCCTTGCCGATCCCGAAAAGTTTTTTGAACAGTTCTTTTTCATTTTCATGCTTCGATATGTTCAGCGTCAGGAATGCGGAGTCTTTTCTCCTGCTTCTTGAGTGGATAAGAAAAGCTATGGATTCTTTCTCGGTCCCGGACTCGCCGAATATTATTAAGGGCGTGTCTGTGCCGGCATAACTATCTATTTGTTGGATGATATTCTGTGCATACTTGCTCTGTCCCAGGAATTCGGGGAAAGAAAGATCTTTTGCGGCTTTTTGCCTTATTTGTTTTGCCGCATGTTTCAAGCTTCTCTTGCCCGTAAGCGCTTTTGCCATGGCCATTATCTGGTCCACATCGAAAGGCTTTACTATATAATTGTCTGCACCGATCTGTATCGCTTCTCCTGCTTTTTGGACGTCGTTTATTGCAGTGACCATTATTACTTCTATGGATTCATCGATATCTTTTAGCATTTTGAGCGTTTCCATGCCGTCCATGCCGGGCATCCTTATGTCCAGAAAGACCAGGTCTATTTTATTGTCGACTGCCTTTTTGAGCGCGGCTTCTCCGGTAGAAGCGGTGATGATGTTGTAATCGTCCTGAAGGATCAAACTGAAAGATTCCCTGATGCTTGCTTCGTCATCTACGATAAGTATAAAAGGTCTGTCTTTGTTCATGCGTTGAGCTCATCGGCTTTCGCTAAACGGTCCATTATGAGCAGGGCTTGTCTTCTAAGCTCCGTATCGGACATTATTCCCTGCGATATGGCTTTCACCATACTATCACATTTCTTGTGTTCGAGCACCTTGCTGCCGAACTCGCAGGCAAGGGCGGCCTTGACCATTTTTGCTATGGCTTCAGGGATACTGTCGGAGAACCGTAAAAGCTCCGAAAGCATGCTTTCAAATGATTCGATCTTGTCGGTATCTTTTATCCCGAACAACAGAGCTTCTTCTCTTGCCGGAGAAACCTTCGATGTAGTGACCGGATGCAGGTTTTTTTCGTCCATTTTTTTGTTCCTCCTTCTACCTATCGTTAATAGCAATTTACATGCCAAAGACGGTTTTAGAGATGGATCCTTCCCGCGACATGCTTATATGCACATGTTTTTGTGCATCGTATGCACATATCGCTGTGCACTTCACTTATTAAGCCTCTTTTCTCTCTGACTTAAAGTGTTCCTGTGAACGCCCAGCAATTTAGCGGCTTGGACCTTGTTGCCGCCTGTCTTTGCTATTATGTTATCAATGAAGTCCTTCTCGAACGCCAATGTCGCTTCTTTGAGGCTTTTATATTGTATCTGCGTTCCCGTGGCCGATGAACGGTTATTCGACACTTCTCTCGGCAGATCCTCCCTGTTTATGACGGATCCTTTGCCCAAGACCACCAGTCTTTCCACAAGGTTCTCAAGTTCCCTTATATTCCCGGGCCAGTTGTATGCGACAAGCGTTTTTATAGCTTCCTGCGAAAAGCCGGATATGGTCTTGCCCAAAGCGGATGAGTATTTCTTTATGAAATGATCCGCGAGCAAAGGGATGTCCTCTTTCCTTTCCCTCAAGGCCGGCACATGGATCGGGATGACGTTGAGCCTGTAGTAGAGGTCTTCCCTGAATTTTCCGTCTTCCACTTCTTTTTTAAGGTCAAGATTCGTTGCCGATATTATCCTTATGTCCACGGGGATCGGTTTTTCCGCGCCAAGACGCTCGATCGTCTTGTCTTGCAGGACCCTTAAAAGCTTTGCCTGCATTGCGTTCGGGAGCGTACCCACCTCATCAAGGAAGAGGGTCCCTCCGCTGGCTATCTCGAATTTACCTATATACCTGTCCATTGCGCCCGTGAACGCACCTTTTTCATGTCCGAAAAGTTCTGATTCAAGAAGGTTCTCCGGTATTGCCGCGCAATTGACCGGGACGAACAATTTTTTGGAACGCAAAGAATTTTTATGTATCTGTCTTGCTACAAGTTCTTTCCCGACCCCGGTCTCTCCGGATATCAGGACCGTTGACGAGCTTTTTGCGACATCTTCTATGAAGTCAATGACCTCTTTGATCTTTGGGCTCTTGCCGATAATTTTAAATCCCTCTTTCACGGCGGAAGCCCGCAGATAGATGTTCTCTTTTTGTATGGAGGTCTTTTCAATGGCTTTTGCGACGAGCTGTATCAGTTCGTCTATGTTGAAAGGTTTTGTGATATAGTCATAGGCGCCCAATTTCATGGCTTGGACGGCAGTTTTTACCGCGTTATCGGCAGTGATCATTATCACGTTGACCGACTCATCGATCCTTTTAAGCTCTTTAAGTACTTTTATCCCGTTGGTGTCAGGAAGGTTAAGATCCAGGAGTACCAGGTCGATCGGCTCTTTCAGCATTTTTGATATGGCACTGTGTCCCGTATGCGCTTCTGTTATCAGGTAGCGGTCTTTCAGCGTCATTTTGATGGATTCCCTGACGCCTTTCTCGTCGTCCACTACCAGGATGTTCTTTTTTCCTTCGTTCATTTCTTTTTCCTCTTTGATGAGGTCCCGAGTTCCAGTTTTTTCCTGTAGTCCGATATGGTCCTGCGCTTAAGCGTTATCCCTTTTTCGGAGAGCTCTTTCTGTATCTCCTCGTCCGTCATGGGTTTTGATACGTCCTCGTTCTTTATTATTCCGGCTACTGCGTCTGACACCATGGCCGATGTCAACCCCATGAACTGTCTCGGGCAAAGACTGCGGATCTTTATGACGCCAAGCGGCGTTTCTATGTATTTTTCGGCGATAGCCCGGCTTATCGTGGAAGGATGCATGCCGAATTTGGCAGAGATCTCTTTCTGGGTCATCGGTTTCGGGAACCTCGACTTTTTATCCAGATATTCCTTCTGGTTTTCCGCTATGAAGCGCAAGATCTTTTCTATGGTGTCACGCCTTTTCGCAAGCTGTTCCAGCAGCTCTTTTGCTTTTTCAAGCTTTTCTTTTATATAGGCCAGCGTCTTTTCATCGGTTTTGGGATCATCAAGCATTTTTATATATTGCTGATTTATGGTCACTTCCGGCCCGTATTTTGTTTCGAGGTTGATTATCTTGAACCCGTCCTTTTCCTTCTTTAGCGAGAAAGAGGGGATCGCGATCGTAGATCTTTCTGCGAAGACCGAACCGGGATGAGGATTGAGATTCTTCTTTATGAAATCGGCTATCTGAACAGCCCCTTCCTTGCCTATACCAAGAGACCCCGCGATCTTTTCCATATTGCCTTCGGCCAGGTCTTCAATATGAGCATCGACCGTTTTTTCAAGCACCTGCCGTAGTTCTTCGCTGTCAAAGTCATATTCCCGGATCTGTATCAAAAGACATTCTTTCAAGTCCCTGGCCCCGACGCCTTCTGGTTCGAGAGATTGCAGCAGCTTTAGCGCCTCGTCGACTTCTTTGTCCGGAACGGACAGCTCTTTTTTTATGTCATTTTTTATCGCCTCGTAGCCGTTCAGGTAGCCGCGCGGGTCCAGTGATCTTATTAGCAGAGTCAGCACCTCTTTTTGTTCTTCGGAAGTATCAAGCAGAGAGACTTGTGACGAGAGATGTTCATAGATGTCCGTGCTCTTTTTTATGTATTTTTCCATCTCGACGGCATCTGTCTTGATGCCGTTCTTTTCACGGAAAGGGGTGTTGCTTTGGCTCTTGAGATAGTCCATCATGCAGTCCCTTCTCTCTACTTCCAGCAATGGATTGATCTCGGCCTCGGCGTTTATCTGTTCAAGGAGTTCGTTGTAAGGCAGGTTGAGTATCCTCAGCATCTGCATCATTTTAGGGTTGAGCATGACATTTACGGTCATGGCCAGATCCACCCCTAAGCTTTGAGATAAGCCAAGTTGCACTATTGTCCCAGCCTTCCTAGGTTATTATAGGTCGTTTTTTTGAGAAATTTCACTGATTTATTATATAACAGACTTATAGATAATTCGAGGATAAATATTTTGCTGATATTCATAGCGCGGATATTTTTTCGGCCCAATAGGACTGTTCTCTTTTTGTCAGGTCGTATTGGTCTGCCGCTGTTTCGCATTGGCCGCGTTCCCTAAAACCCGCTGAATTGTATATTCCGCCCAGCATACACCTAAACTCTTCTTCCAGTCCGGGCGCAAGAGCCCCAAGCCTTGCTATGAGGTCTCCGGCCTGGCCCAAGCATATTCCGGTCTCAAGCCCCATACCGTGGAAGAACCATCCGCAGCTGACGAACATGCCCTGTCTTGGGACAAGCCCGTCGAATATAGCGGACAGATCGCTTAACGATCTTCCTGCCGGTCTTTGTCTTCCTATGGTTTCTTCCGCGATGAAGTTGTCGAAGGTCTTCTTGCCAAGAAGGACATCGATATATCTTAATTTTGCACCTTCTAAGTCAGGGATGAACCGTCGGGCAGTTTTTTCAAAGATGTCATCGTACTTTGCAGCAAGGAAATTGAGGGCTTCACGAAATGCTTCCCTCCACGGATTGTCCGTATGATCCGGGCAGCCGCAATTTGCCGTCCATCGTTCAACACCGTGTTCGCAGCTCCAGGATGATGGTGATTTTATGCTGAGAGCCGGGATATCCTTTTCTGAATTAAGCGCCTGGTCAAGAAGGAACGCTAAATTAACAGGTCTGTGATTGAACTCCCTGGCATACGCAAGGTACCTCAGTAATGTTACGATCCCGCCTTTTTTGTGTAGTCCGAAAGTCTCCGTGTCAGAAGCGCATGTAACTGCCGAATTGCAGTTGAGATGGGCAGTTATTTTTTCTGCCAAACCATGCCCGTCCCCGCTGTTTAGAAAATCCGTGAATGCCAATTCCTGCGAAAGGTAGCGGTTATAAACGAACGCGTAAAGACCCTGCGTATCCGGAAGATCTATTTTGTACGGTATCCCGAAGTCCATTACGGGGTATCCTTCTCCCGTCCATTGAGGATTTTCCCCGTTTATCCTTTCTACCTGCCACGGAGAGAGGATCGTGAACTTTATTCCGTGTTTTGCAAGCGATCCCAGGACTTCACTACTTACTGCCGCTTCCGGGGCCCAAAAACCTTCGGGAGCCCTGCCGAAAGTATGTCTAAAATGTTCTATTCCCCATGTTATCTGTATTTCCGGATCCGATCCTTTTCCAAGAGGAAGGATCGCATGGTCGAATCCGCTTGCGATGGCTCCACCGTGCCCGTTCTGGTCTTTTGCCGACCACTCATCAGCTTTTCTTAAGTTTTCCAGGAAATGAGGATCCATAAATTCAAGCTGTCTGACCAATGCGGGAGTGAAGTTGTATGTGGAGCATCTATACGCGCTTTCTTTCGGGTTCCTTCCCATCAAAGGTAAATAGCTGTAGTGCAGACAAACATCCGTCCAGTTCGCGTTGGTCGAGCCCGGCTGCCTTGTGGCCGAAAGCTCCGGCAGTGCCGGGGTTTCCAAAGTGTGTTGCGGCCTTAAACCATATACTGACCTTAAAGGATTATGCGTGTTCAGATGTAATGCTACATTTCTCGGGTTCCCGAATGCTTCCGTTCTTGCAAGCGTTCTGATGTTCGAGATATTTGTGTTCGCTGTCATGGTTTTGTAAAGTTATATCGGATAGATATTTATAAAATTTCACTTTTTCTTATTTTTTGCGTTTTTGTAAAGTTGAATTAAGCGTCAAACTGTGCAAAAATGATAATATCATCGCGGGGTAGAGCAGTCTGGTAGCTCGTCGGGCTCATAACCCGGAGGTCGTGGGTTCAAATCCCACCCCCGCTACCAAATTTTTAATGAACTCTAAAAAAATAGTTTCCAAAGGCCGCATCTTCGATTTTGTAAAAGAAAAAGTTACACTCCCGAACGGCATTACAAAATACTATGACATTGTCAAACACAGAGGGGCCGTGGTCATTATACCTCTTATATCCAAAGACAAGGCCATCATCATCAGGCAGTTCCGGATCTCAGTGAACCAATATATATACGAACTTCCCGCCGGTTCAATAGACAAAGGGGAGAAGCCGCTCGCTTGTGCGAAAAGAGAACTGATAGAGGAAACGGGTTACAGTGCCGCAACGGTCAAAAAAATAGGCAGGTTGATCCCGTGCCCGGGATATTCGACGGAGATCCTTCATATTTTCAAGGCAACGGGGATTAAGGTAGGGGACGGGTTTGAAACCCTGCCTGACCGGCAGGCAGGCCGTCCGTACGGTAAAAATGTCCATGCCAAAGATCCTGACGAGATCATCGAACCCCTTATCGCAACCCGTTCACAAATTCGGAAAATGTTCAAAAGTGGTAAAATATTAGATGCAAAGACGATCGCGTCTTTCGCGATGATAGGGTGGATATAATACTGTAGGGGACGGGGTTTTAAACCCGTTCGTACAAAAACAAGGAGAGTCAAAATGCCGACGATCGAAGATTTTATGAAATTCGAGTTCAGGATAGCAAAAATAGTTGATGCGCAGGACCATCCGAATGCCGATAAATTGCTGGTGCTAAAGATAGATGTTGGGGAGATCGATGAAGTGGCGGGGTTGAAATCCGCCCGTACGGAAGATAATGGTCCAAATAATGACATTGTAGAGACAGTCCCTGAACAAGATGCCATTCCCAAATATAAGCAGATCGTCGCGGGGATAAAAAAAGCATATTCAAAAGAGGAATTGATAGGGAAACATATCGTGGTCATAAATAATCTGGAGCCGGCGACGCTGCGCGGCGTTGAAAGCAACGGGATGTTGCTGGCCGCGACAGGTTCGGACGGAATGCCTATATTGATAAGCCCTGAAAAGCCGGTCGAACCGGGAGCGAAGGTGAAATAGCGCTGAAGCAAGACAGTCCGGACTTCAGCCTTCAGCTCTTAAGGACTAAATTATGGAACCGAATAAAGATTATTATAAGATACTTGGAGTTGCCGAAAGCGCATCGGCAGATGAGATCAAATCCGCGTACCGCAAACTGGCAAAAAAATACCATCCTGACATGAACCCCAACGACAGGAAAGGCGCCGAGCAAAAATTCAAGGAGATGTCCGAAGCATACTATGTTCTCGGCGACCAAAAAAGGAAACAGGAATACGACATGATGCGCAAAGGCGGTTTTGCCTATGACGGAAGGTCCGGACAGTCTTATGCGAATACGCAGGGGTTCGATATCGAAGACCTTTTATCCCATCTTGGATATGCAACTAGGCACAGCGGAAAACGCCAGCGTTCAGCGCAGATGGACTTTGATATATTCGACGATATATTCGGAGAGGCCTTTTCCCGAGGGGAAAGAGGAGGGTTCAGCAGTGTCTATACTAATGCTCCGCGCAAAGAGAGCGTTCATACGGACCTTAACGCCAAGATAGATATCCCTAAAGATCTGGCTGCGAATGGTGGGAAAATAGACCTTTCGCTTTCGGGCAGAAAGCCTATTACCGTGACCATACCGAAGGGCGTTCCAAACGGTTCCACTCTGCGTCTTGCGGGGCTTGGAGAACCGTGTCCGTGCTGCGGTAAAAAAGGCGATCTTTTGCTGAAAATATCGGTAAGATAAATTAAAAGGAGGATCTAAATGGCAGAACAGCAGATACATATATCCATGGACGATAAGATGGCGGGCGGAACTTACAGCAATATCGCGATGATCGCTCATACCGAAAATGAGTTCGTAACGGACTTTATTTTCGCTCATCCGCCGGCAGGCAAGGTGGTCTCAAGAGTGATATTGTCCCCGTCGCACGCAAAGAGATTCTTAAAGGCGATGCAAGAGAACATCTCAACCTATGAAAAGAAATTCGGTGCTATAAAAGAAGCTCCTGAGCCGCCAAAGTTCGGGATAAATCTTGGGGCGAACTAAGTGCCGCGTCTGCGGTACTGAATGGGCTGAGTTCTTTATCTCTGCAGGCGGACTTGATTACTGGCGCTGTCCGGTGTGTCTTGCGACATTTTTAGACTCGTCAAAGCTGCTTTCAGCTGAAGAAGAAAAAGAACGTTACGCAGTGCACAAGAACGATCCGTCGGACCCGGGCTACAGAAAATTCCTCAACAAGATTTTTGTCCCATTGATAAAGCGGCTTGGCACACCAAAGGAAGGCCTTGATTTCGGTTGCGGGACCGGGCCTGCGCTGGCACAGATGCTTGAAGACGCGGGGCACAAAGTAGCCCTATATGACCCGTTCTTTTATCCCGACAAGTCCGTTTTGGATCGTAAATATGATTTTGTTTCCTGTACGGAGGTCTTTGAACATTTTCATTTCCCGTCCCGCGAATTCAAACTGCTTGACGGGTTGTTAAAGCCCGAAGGATTGCTTGCCGTCATGACCAACTTCCAGACGGATGATGCGATGTTCGAGCGATGGCATTACCGCCGCGATATAACGCACGTGGTCTTCTATAAAGAAGAAACTCTGCGCCATATTGCACAGAGTTTCAATTGGGATATCGAGATCCCCGTAAAAGACGTCGCGTTCTTTACTAAAAATCGCTAAGTTCTTTAAGCATGCCGGTAAGGCCCAGAGGCTGAGCTACGCTCGCTCTTGTTATATATCCCTCGTGAGTGTTTATCCCGCCGACCAATTCGGGATGTGCTTCGAAGGCCTTGTCGAACCCTCCAAGCATCGCAAGAATATACGGCAAAGTCGTCGCGGTAAGTGCACGGGTCGCCGTCCATGGGTTCATGCCGGGCATATTGGCAACACAGTACATTACAGTTCCCGGGACTGATACGTCGCCGTATTCATATTGTTGTAGATTTCTATCAACTATATATGTCGGCTTCGCATGCGTTGTTGCATGGCTTTGAGATGTTGTGCCTCCCTGATCTATTGCCACGTCAACTATGACCTTTCCGGGAGCAGTGTTTCTGAAAAACACATCATTGACCAGCTT